>CALNCH010000034.1 GCA_937875245.1 uncultured Spirochaetaceae bacterium | reverse complement strand
AAGGGTAATCCATAAAAATGGGGGCTGTCCAACAAGTTCTTTAAATGAACAAAATGGACAGCCCCTTACTATTTAGTTGTTTTTTCTAATTCCAATAACTGTTGCTTAATAGTAATTCCCCCTGCATAGCCAGTTAAACTACCGTTTGAAGACACCACTCTATGGCAAGGAACCACAATTATATAAGGATTTTTATTGCAGCCTCCCCCAACTGCTCGTGACAAAAATCCTGTTTTTTCATTTACAGTATCTTTAGTTTTATTATGTATGGATTGGGCTATTTGGCCATAGGATGTTGTTTGTCCATAGGGAATCATTGTTAATTCTTTCCATACTTTTTTTTGAAAATCGGTAGGTCTTTTAGGTTCTCCCAAAAGGCCTACATACCAGCTTTCCACCCCAATTGGAATAGTAAATTCTTTCAATTTTCCTGCAAAATATTCTGTTAATTCTTTTTCTGTCTGTAAAATAATTCTGTTAGCATCAAGAGAGAAACTAGTTTCAGAAATCAAAAACTTTTCTTCATTATTTAGAAGATACAAGCCCCGTAAATAGGTATCATCAGCATATGAGAGTAAATTTCCTATGGGACTGTGTATTATTTTTCTTGCTAGCAATTCTGGCATATTTTCCTCTTTTTACTAAAAACAACTTTACACTAATTGATATAACAAACCTTCATCATCACTATACCAAAAAATTTTACCATGACCTCGGTTTTGTATTCGCACTGATAAATTCCACTCAGGATACTGTTTTAGTAACTGTAATCTATCACCAGTTAAAAAAGCTACAAAACGAATGTAATTTTCTTTTTCCATAGGGTGTTCACTGGTTATATACCAATCATTTTCCACCTTTTCCACCTGTAGTTTTTGTTCTTCTGTTGCTTTCATAGGTATAGCTTCTGATAGAGGTCGTCCACAACAAGAAAGGCTGATATCTCCTGTACTAGTAGCTATATTTTTACACTCTGGGCATACAAAAAACTTTGTTTTATTCAAATTATCCTCCAATGAATTAGAGTTACGTTGGCCGTCTAATAATTGGTGTATAGTAACTTGTAAAACAGTTGCTAATCCAGTAAGCAAGGTAATATCTGGTAAGCCATTACCATTTTCCCACTTGGATATTGTTTTGTCGGAAACATGTATTAAGTCACCTAATTCTTTTTGGGTATATTTTTTTTCTAACCGCAATTGCTTTATTAAATTACCAATTTTTACACAATCCATCCATAACTCCTCTGCCTAGTAGTACTTTACTGTTATTAAAAAGAGATTACAATCAACGCTCCGTAGAGTTTTGCTTTTTTATTTACCCTTGTATTGTTCAATTGATTCAGTTACTCTTATATCTATGAAGAATCAATTGTTTCAAAGACGTATACTGGCAATTTTAAGTGGTCTTATGGCACCTTCTTGCATTTTTTTTGGAATATTCGCACGGGGTCAAAATTTACCTAATTGGTATGCCAGTATTTCTTCAACTTATTATGCAAATCATAAAATATTTTTTATTGGTATTCTGTTTGCTACTGCCGTTTTTTACTTTTCTTATAAAGGCTATGACTGGAAAGATAGAGTTTTAACTATTGTTCAAGGTATTGGAGTTGTAGGAATTATTCTTTTTCCTTGTTATACAGAAGGGGCTCCAGCATACGTTGGTCTTTTTAGTCTTCCAATAAAAATCAGTCACATTATTCATTGTTGTTTTACAGCCCTTTATTTTTTCGGTTTTGGTTTTCATATTACCTTTTTATTTCCATTATCTAATGGGAATATGACTGCTCAAAAGAAAAAACGAAATAGAATATATCGAGTTTGTGGAATTATTATTTTTACCTTTATGATTATACAAGCTTTTACTTCTACTATTTTTCGCCCTTTCTTTGGTAATTTTCCCACCACTTGGTTCAATGAGTTTATTATGCTGTCAGCTTTTTGTCTGGCTTGGTTAGTTAAGGGAGAAGCTTTTACCTTTTTAAATGATATTGAAACTGATAACGAGTAGTTTTAATGGAATTATTCATAGCAGGTGCAACCAGCGTTTTTGGACTAGAGAAAATTGAAGAAGCTTTCAAATTTCTAGGGTATCAAGTTCATTTTGTAGAAGCCACATTTATGAAATCATATGCAACAATTGATGAAGATGTTGCTGTCACTTATGTTGATTCGCTACCAGAAAACAGTGTCATTATTCCCCTAAGTGAATATTGGATTTCCTATTGTGTAGAACATAGTTCTCCAAATATTTCTCAAAAGGCGTTACAAGCTTCTCGATCAAAAAAGCTGTTACATACATATCTTCAAGAAGCAGGATTTTCAAATTTTATTTTGTATAAAACACCTTCCGAGGCTATTGAAGCCTTGAAAAATGATAAAAAAGTGTTGATAAAACCAGAGGGATTGCATTCTGGTTTTGGAGTAGAAGTTCTTGATAAGTCGAAAATTACGATTTTAGAAAAGCAGATTGAAAAAACCCTTAACCTAAAAACAAAGACTATGAAATTAATGAAAGTTGAAAACAAAGGATATATGCTGTGTGAATATGTAGAAGGGGATGAATATAGTGCCGATTGTTTTTATTATAAGGGAAGAATATCTTTAGTTCGCTTGTGTAGAAAAGAAATTATTCTCATCAATGATAAACCCTGTACTGCGGTGTATCAACTTATAGAACCTACAGAAGAAATAACCAAAGTACTATTTGGTTGGATAAAAACTCTTTTTGAAAAAGACAACCTTTCTTTTGCCCAATTTGACTTTATTATCACACCGCAAAATCACATTATTCCC
>CALNCH010000033.1 GCA_937875245.1 uncultured Spirochaetaceae bacterium | reverse complement strand
ATGGAGAAAGCTGATAATGTATATGAAATAACTTGTGCAGCTAGTCGTCGTGCATATCAGCTTTCTATGGTTAATGATCCAATCATTGAAGAAAATAATGGTAAGGTTGTTTCTTTGGCAGCTCGACAGCTTTTTACCAATAAAGTTGAGTTTCGTATTGAACGATAATTGTACTAGTATATGATTAGTACCAATGAGACGGGAATATTAAAACCTTTACCAGGTGGAGATATTCCCGTTTTAGTTATATTTGCACCTACCGCTTGTGGCAAAACCAGTTTAGCCGAAAAATTATTTGCCCTAGATGCTTCTAGTCCTTTAGCTGGTAAAGCAGAAATTATTAGTGCAGATTCTATGCAAGTATATAAAGGCATGGATATAGGCACTGCAAAACCAGATTCTGAATTCTTACATAAATTACCCCATCATTTAATAAATCTTTATACTCCTGATCTGCAATTTGGTGTAGGACAATTTGTTCCCTTAGCTGATAAAATCTGTGCTGATATTGTTAGTAGAGGTAAATTACCTGTAGTTTTAGGTGGAACCGCATTTTATATTAGAAATTTTGTGTATGGTTTGCCACCAACCCCTACGGCTAGTACAGAAATTCGTGATATGGTTCAAAAGCGTATGGAAACAGAAGGGGCAGAAAAGCTTTGGAATGAATTATATGCTATGGATCCAGAAAGTGCAGAAAAAATTCACCTTAATGATGAATATCGAATAAAACGAGCTATGGAAGTGTGCCTTGCCACAGGGAAACCCAGATCTAGTTTTGCAGTTAGTTCAACCCCCCGAAAAGGATTTTCTTTTTTGGTATTAGCATTAGAACGTGATAGAACTGTTTTATATGATAGAATAAACGTACGTGTTGAGGAAATGTTTGAGGAAGGGTTGGAAGAAGAGTTTAATAGTTTAGTAAAAAAGGGTTATAAAGAAGAAGATCCTGGAATGCAGGCAATTGGTTATCGAGAATTCTTTACAGAGAATACAATTGAGGGCATAAAGGAATTAATAAAAAAAGACAGTAGAAAATATGCTAAACGTCAAGAAACTTTTTTTAGACCAATAATTGATTGTTGTCGTTTTCATGCAGAAGCTTATGAAGAAATACTGGAAAAAATATTGCGTTTTTATACTTCCTTTACTTGACGTAATAACGTATTTATTAGATAATAATTCAAGTTTTCAAGAAGGAGTGCCATTGTGCCCTGTGGAAAAAAAAGAAAGCGTCAAAAGATAGCTACACATAAGCGAAAGAAGAAGCTTAGACGGAATCGGCATAAGAGTAAGTAGATTCCTACAAGAGGTATTCTTGTGTGTAACCTCTCTTTGACTATGCAATGAAGGCCGCGGATTTGGTTGATTTCAACACAAACTGCGGTCTTTTTTTTAATTTTACTTTTTTTGATAAAGGCAATTTCAAAAGGGAACAGACTTTTGTAAGTGGCTGGATATATAGAATGTATAGGAGTTTAATGATTTGCTAGAAAAAATACAAAGTCCTAAAGATTTAGAGGATTTATCGAAATCTGAATTAATACTTCTGGCAAAAGAAATTAGAGAAAGAATTGTTACTGTAGTAGGAAACAATGGAGGTCATTTAGCAAGCAACTTAGGGGTAGTTGACTTAACAATTGCCCTTCATCGTGTTTTTAACAATTCTCAAGATGCAATTATTTGGGATGTAAGTCATCAGTGTTATGCCCATAAAATATTAACAGGCCGAAATAATCAATTTGATACGTTACGTAAAAAAAACGGCTTGTCCGGTTTTACAAAAAATATAGAAAGTCCCTACGATTGGTTTGATGCAGGACATTCTTCTACCTCAATATCAACGGCCTTAGGATTGTTAGCAGGACGAGACTTATTACATTCGGAAGGTAAGGTAGTGGCTGTTATTGGTGATGGAGCTCTTACCGGGGGAATGGCTTTTGAAGCTCTTTCTCATGTAGGACAATTGCACAAAAATCTTGTTATCGTCCTTAATGATAATCAAATGTCAATTAGTTCAAATACTGGAGCAATATCAAAATATTTAGGTCATTTAACAACTACCCCTCAATATCAGTCTTTTCGGTATAATGTTGACCGCTTTGTAGATAAAATACCATTTTTAGGTAAACCCTTAACTCGTTTTATTTTTAAATTTAAACGGGGTATAAAAAGTATCGTTTTTCCCAATAATCTTTTTTCTGATCTAGGATTAGAATATGTAGGTCCCTTAAATGGCCATCATATAGGAGACTTGATTACTGTTTTTGAAAGAGTAAAAAAACTAGATAGACCTGTTGTTGTCCATGTAGTCACTCAAAAAGGCCGAGGCTATGGACCTTCAGAAAAGGATCCTGTTACGTTCCATGGGGTAGGTCCTTTTAATACCCTCACTGGAAAAGTTCCTGTTTCTAATAAAAAAACATTTACCCAAGTATTTTCTGACAAAATAGTGGAATTAGGAGAGAGAGATTCTCGAGTTGTAGCTATTACTGCCGCCATGACAACAGGGACTGGTTTAGATTCTTTTGCAGAAAAATTTCCTCATCGGTTTTTTGACGTGGGAATTGCAGAACAACATGCAGTAACATTTGCTGCGGGTTTAGCTCGTTCTGGAATAAAACCAGTAGTGGCAATTTATTCAACCTTTATTCAACGTGCAGTAGATCAATTAATTCATGATATTGCTTTACAAAAACTTCCTGCAATTTTTGTTCTAGATCATTCAGGCCCAGTATCCGAAGATGGAGAAACTCATCAAGGTATTTTTGATATATCTTTACTTCGTCCAGTTCCAAATGTATCTCTGTTATCTCCTGCCACAAAAACTCAATTGGAAAAAAGTTTAGAGTGGGCTATTAGTGAAAATGTACCAGTAATAATTCGTTATCCCAAAGGAACTTGTCCAAAAGAAGTACCAGAATTTAATGCACCAATTGAAAAAGGAAGAGGGCTACTTGTACCAAATAAGGTGGGAAAGAGTGACATTTTA
>CALNCH010000032.1 GCA_937875245.1 uncultured Spirochaetaceae bacterium | reverse complement strand
GCACCAACCTAATGAATATACAGTTATTGATAATCTAATTTCAGATGCAAAAATTCTAGCTGTATTAATGTTAGGCAAAAAATAAGGTAAAAAATCATTTTTTGGTGTAAAAAAAAAGGGTGCGGAGTTGTTATATACTATACGAGGAGCGTGTATGAAAAAGAGAAATGTAGTTGTTATTCTTTGTGGATTGGTAATTCTTTTATCCGGTTGTACTTCTACTCCACAAGTAGACAGAATTGATGCCAATACCAGTGTGGATTTAAGTGGTTATTGGAATGATACTGATTTACGAATTGTAGCAGAAAGCTTAATAAAAGATTGTGTCAACGCACCAGCTATTACTAACTTTACTCGTTCAAACAAAGCATTACCCGTTGTTATTGTTGGTTCATTTAAAAACCAAAGTGATGAACATATTGATACCTCTATTTTGGTAAAAAAATTTGAAACAGCTTTAGTAAATAGTGGAAAAGTAGATTTTGTTGCAAGTTCTGATGAACGGGGTGAAATTCGAACAGAAAGAGAAGAGCAACAACAATGGGCAAGTGAAGAAAGTGCTAAAAGACTTGCTAACGAATTAGGTGCAGACTTCATGCTTATTGGGTCTGTAAAAACTATTATTGATTCTAATGGAAAAGAAACAACCCGTACTTATTTTGTTACTGCAGAACTTATTGATGTTGAAACCAACCGAAAACTATGGATGGGTGACAACTCAGAAATAAAAAAGTATATCAAAAATGCCTCTTACAAATTCTAACAATAAACTAGGACTACAATTTTTTTATTGTAGCCTGAGTTTTTTATTAGTTAGTATGTGCTCTTGTGTATCTGCAGTACGACCTTTTGACGATACTAATGCTTATGTGTATCAGGGTAATTTTAACCAAGCACGCATTCAATTAGAATCTGACAAAGACTTGTTATACAAAGATACTGACCTTGTTTTATATGAGCTGGATTCTGGGATTTTATCTCATTATGCCGGCTTATATGAGCAGTCAAATTCAGAGTTATCTGATGCAGAAAGAGCCATGGAAGCAGCTTTTACAAAGAGTATTTCTCAGGCCATTGGTTCTTACATAGTTAATGACAACTTAGTAGACTATGCAGGTGAAGAGTATGAAGACATTTATACCAATGTATTTATGGCCCTTAATTACCTGCATTTAGGATCTACAGAAGATGCTTTTGTGGAAATTCGTCGCTTTGATAATAAATTAAAAAATATATCCCTAAAATATTTAGGTGCTATTCAAAAAGCAACCTTGGAAGCTAAAGAAAATAACTTAACTACTGATACAAAGTACTCAAATAAATCTTTAACTTTTCATAACTCTGCATTAGCTCGTTATATCAGTATGATAATGTACTATGATTCTGGGGATCTTGATTCTGCCATTGTTGATAAAAAATATATTCAATCAGCTTTTCAAAATCAGGGGCAACTATACAATTTTCCTATGCCAACAGCTGTAGAAAATCTTTTTGCTCCTAGAAATAGAGACTTGTGTACCTTACATTTCGTTTCATTAAATGGAAAAGCTCCTTATAAAGCAGAAGAAGTTTTCCGTACTTTTAATGAAGATACAGGAAGTTATTTTAAGTTATCGTTACCTGTATTAATAGCACGACCTTCTAGTGTCTATACCACAGTAGCCCGGGTTGTGAATGAGAATGGAGAAGTAATTGCTTCAATTCCTTTGGAAAAAATTGAAAGCATTGAAAATATAGCTTTTGACACATTTCAGCAAAGACAAGCTTTTTTGTATATTAAAACTTTTTTGCGAGCAATGACAAAAACAACTAGTTCAAGTGTTATAACCAGTACCCTTAATGATAGTGTATCTAATAGTGATTCAGGGTCTTTGTTAAGTACTCTTTTTCAATTAGTCACTTCCATTGCTATTGAAACTACAGAGCAGGCAGATTTGCGAACAAGTCAATTTCTTCCAAATTCTGTGCTCGTAGGTAGTGTTGCCGTCCCTCCTGGAAACTATGGAGTATCCGTGGAGTATTATAATCAAACTGGTATTTTGGTATATGTAAAAGATTTTACAAATATTAAAGTATCACATGATAACATTAATTTGGTGGAGTCAATATGTCAAAAATAATGAAATTTCTTTTGTTAGTAAGTGGTGTAGTTTTTTACAGTTGTGCTAGTACATCTTCAATTCAAAAAAATACCCCAGATTGGGTAATAGCTCCTGACACGGTGTATTCTTCTAGTGCGTATTTAACTGCAGTTGGCTACGCTCCTGATCGAGTATCAGCAGAAAACGAAGCAATTGCTGCGCTGAGTAAGGTTATTAAGCAAAAAGTTGCCGCTGAAAGTGTTGCTTCTTCAGCCTTTGGTACAAACGTTACAACTGATGGAGTCTCTCGAGATTTTTCTTCTAGTGTACAAACTTCTACGGTTTTGGAAGAAATCGCAGGAATCAAAATACAAGAAGTATGGACTGCAAAAGATGGCGTAGTATATGCGTTAGCCCTTATTAATCGAGAAGAATCTGGGACTTATTATGGTGGAAAAATAGAAGATTTGAATAAGGCAATCACTAGTGAAATAGCTTTTTCTGCAGAAAACCAAGGAAGTTTTGAATCTGTAACAGCACTATATCATGCATTAGAGTTAGCATATGTAAATGAGTATTATTTGGATATTTTATCTGTAACTAATCCGGTAAAATATAAAATGACTTCATTATCTTATGGTAGTGCTCAGAACATTGAAGTTTTGACTCAACGACAGTTAGAAAAAGTAGTTATTTCCCTTATTATAACAGGTGATGTTGATAATCGTATTGGTGGAGCTTTATCAACTGTGATTACCGATGCTAAATTTAAGACAGTGGTAGGTCCATCTGAATTAGCTACATATGAATTAAAAGTTTCCCTGTCTCTTTCAGAAATGACTCTGAGTGGAGATACTAATAATAAATTTGTACGTTTTGTGTTAGATACCCAGTTAGTTAATATTAAAACAGGAAAGAATGTATTTCCTTTTACGGTAAACGGAAGAGAAGCACATCTCACTGTAGAAGAAGCGAGACAAAGAGCGCTTCGTACATTGGAAAACGAAATTAAAAATAAATATTCTATTCAGTTTTCTGCGTTTTTAAATACCATTTATTCAAAATAGAAAAAAAAACTTGTTTATACTCTAAGGAAAAGCATTTCATTGGAGTATAAACAAGTTCTATCTAGTTTTCTAGAATCCCTATCTCTATCGAATCTTAAGAATAAGACCTAAAACTGCTATTGTAATAAGCACTTGTAATATCATAAATTTTATAAGTACTTGGGTTGGTGACCACAATCGATTTTTTCTCATGTGATCATGAAGAGGAAAGCGAATATTTTCAAATATTTTAATTTTGAAAAAACGTAAAAGTGCAACTTTTAAAAGCCCCATACCACCATTGATAAAAATAATGGAAGAAGTTGCAAAAATCGTTAATGCTTCCAAAGAAAATTTTATCATCTGTATCCCATTAAAACACCAGCCAAAGAAAAAGTAATCAAGGCCCAAGAAGCACCGTCTTGTAAGTGAGGAATCAATAAATACGCGGCAATATCCTTATGTCCTAAAATAAAATAAAAGATAATACCCATGGTAATAAGACCAATTAGAACAAGGGTGCTAGAAAGACCGTCCACACCATCTGTACAGTTAGTAGTATTAATTGATGCCCATAACATAACCGTAGAAATAGTAATAAATATCCAAGGAGATACTGAAATAGGATTGGTTACAAAAGGAAGCCAAAATTGAATACCTTCTGGGCTATTTTTGTTAACACTTAAATAATACAAAGCAAAGGAAGCCGCAAGAGAAATAACTAAATCCAGTAAAGCTTTGCGATATTCACCCCAGCTTTTTACGCTTTTATCGTCTAAAAAACCGGTGAGCATTGTAAGCCAGGTGAGACCTAAAATTACAACCTGTAGTAAATCAAGGGGTGTAAATAACAAGGTAATAAAAACAAAGATAGTTATAAAAACAACACCACTTCCCGTAGGTTTACCTTTTGCCGCTTCTGCACTTATAGTAAATTCTCTACCTCGATCGGAAGGAAGATATTTATAAAATTTTGGTAAAATAAAATAGGTGGCTAAAAAACCAGCATATAAAGTAAGGCCAATTAAAACAGTATAAGATTGTAATAATCTCATAGGTCCCCAGTATTCCATGAGGTATGACGCAAGATGATATAACATGTTTTTCTCCCACCAAAACAGAAAGCTGCCTTATGAAGACAGCTTGTATTTATTAATTAATGTTTAAAATGTCGAATACCAGTAAAAACCATGGCGATGCCCAGTTTGTTACAAGCATCTATTGATTCTTGGTCTCTAATTGAACCACCGGGTTGTATTATAGCCTTAATTCCGTATTTTGCAGCTTCTTCAACATTGTCTGCAAAAGGGAAAAAGGCATCGCTAATAAGGACTTCTGCTGGTGTTTCTCCAGCGGCATCAGTAACCTCTTTTGCTCTTTGTAAGGCTTGAGAAGCGGCCCATATTCGATTTGTTTGACCACAACCGATACCAATAGCAGTTCTGTTTTTTACAACCACAATAGCATTTGATTTTGCAAACATAGCAACTGTCATACCAAAAGCCATTTCGTCAATTTGGTCTTGGGTAGGAGAGAGGTTTGTAACTATATCCCATTTTTCAAAAAGTTTATTGTCTCTGTTCTGAACTAAGAGTCCACCATCCACGGCC
>CALNCH010000031.1 GCA_937875245.1 uncultured Spirochaetaceae bacterium | reverse complement strand
TCTCTTTTCCTCTGAAGTGGTAGTTGAGATAATTTTATCATACATATCAGCAGCTTTTTGAAAATCGTAATTAACATAGTATGCTCTGGCCAAAACAAACATTCCATCAGTGTGTTTGGTCTCAATACTCAACAACTTTTCTAATATTGGAATGGCTTTTTCACTTTGGTCTAACTCAAACACATACAGTACACCCAATCCATACAAAGCTCTAGCATATCGATTTTCCAGCTCTATAGCCCGTAAATAAGCTGACTCAGCCAGTTTTAGATAGTTCTCTCTTTTTGAAGAACCACCGGTGCCATTGTAATCTAATTCTGCATTAGCCATATATCCGGCACAAACCCCTACAAAATAGTACAGGTTTTGATTTTCCGGATAATACTGAATAGCCATTTGAAAAGCTTTTAAAGCTTGCCCATACATTTTATTATCCATGTACCGAGTTGCTAAAATTTTATACCAGATACCAGTCTGGGCTTCTGCGGCAATAATGTCCTCTACACGATTTTCATACTTTGATATTGCATCCTCTAATTCAGCAATAGTAGTTGGATTAGTAACTCCTTCCTCAAGAGATTGAATTCTCTTTATATACTTACTATTTGGACCGCAACTTACAAAAATTAGACTTACTGCTAAAATAAATAAAATATTTTTTCTCATAGTCCCTCTTTTTTAAGATTTCTCCAGTATTTACTTCTCATAATCACTCATTTGATTCTTTATGTCTAGAACCATGAGAAGGAAAATAATCAGAATGATACTGTCGTAACTGTTCATTATCAATATGAGTATAAATTTGAGTAGTAGCTAAATCAGAATGCCCTAACAATTCCTGAACAGAACGTAAATCAGCTCCACCTGCTAATAAGTGGGTGGCAAAAGAATGTCGTAAAGTGTGTACTTTGGCTTGAATACCAGTTTTAGCTTCTAATTCTTGAAAACGTTTCCAAACCCCTTTTCGGCTAAGAGGTGAGCCTTTATAATTAACAAATAAAGTAGGTACTAATCGGCTCCCAACCAATTTTGGTCGGCCTTCAGTTAACCATTCACTAAGCCATTTATGTGCTTCAGGGCCAAAGGGAACCAATCGTTCTTTATCCCCTTTTCCTCTAACCCATAAAATTCTTTCTTTCATATGGAGATTTTGTAAAAGCAAACTACATACTTCACCAATACGCAACCCTGAAGAATAGACTAATTCAAACAAAGCTCTATCCCGCAAACCTAAGGTAGTCGTTGTATCAATAACAGAAAGTAATTCTTCAATCTGCTCAACGGACAACACTCTGGGTAAAGCCCGTTTTGTACGAGGTCGATCCACTAATAAGGGAAAATTTTCTTTCCAAATACCCTCTCGTACTAAAAAAGTGCCAAAGGACCGTAATGCAGAAATATCTTTTGCGATTGTCAGTTCATCAGTACCCTTGGTTTTAGTACGACACCAAGTAATAAAATACATTACATCTTCTACTGTAATTTGGGAAAGCACTATAGGAGGATCAGATTTTTGACACCAAGATAAAAAGTTGTGTATACAACCTTTATAAGTATCAACAGTAAGTGCAGATCTACGCTCTACAGTCAGTAAATCTGCACAAAACCTAGTTAGTAATTTTTGATAATCAGAGTTAATCATTTCCAAGACTAATGCGATTTTTTCTTACACAAGCCGGAATGGATAAATTCTCTTCTCTATTTTTAGGCTGAGCATGAATCTCAGGAACAGCTTTTACAGGCTTTTCTTCACTAGGTAAAGAAGTTTTTGTTGCTGATAATCCAGAAGGAGATACTTTTCCAGCTCCAAGAGTTGATGATGAAGTAGTCGGCTTAGGTTTTTGACTTATACTTTCCCACTGACTAAAAGAAATAAGATTTTCATCTTGAACAGGTTTAGTACTAGTTGTTTTTAGAACATCTTCTATTGTAGGTTCTTCAGTTTGAATGTTTTCATCATGATTAAAACCGGTTGCAATAACGGTAACTTGTACCGTATCTTCAAAACTGGGGTCTATTGCTTGTCCATAGATGATATGAACATCTGGATCTGCGGTAGCAGTGATTATACCAACAACCTCGTTTGTCTCAAAAGCCGAAAAATCTTCGCCACCAGTAATATTAATTAAAATATTTTTAGCACCTTCAATGTGAGAGTCTTCTAACAAGGGATTACTAATTGCGGTGGTTGCTGCATCGCAAGCTCTATTTTCACCATGACCGATTCCAACGCCTAAAATGGCGTCCCCTTTACCTTCCATGGTTGTTCTGACATCTGCAAAATCAATATTAATTACTGCTTCTTCAGTAATTATATCAGAAATACCTTGTACACCTTGTCGTAACACATCATCGGCTACCAAAAAGGCTTGTTTTATGGGTGTTTTTTTGTCAACTATTTTGAGTAAATGTTCATTGGGAATAACGATAAGAGTATCTACTTGTTCGTGGAGTTTTCTAATGCCTTCCTCTGCCAACTTCATTTTTATACGGCCTTCAAAAGAAAAAGGTTTCGTTACTACACCAACAGTAAGAGCTCCTTGTTCTTTTGCAATTTTTGCAATAACTGGAGCTGCACCGGTTCCTGTTCCACCACCCATTCCGGCAGTCACAAAAACCATATCGGCACCTTTAAGTGCATTTGCTATAGCATCTGTATCTTCTTGAGCAGCTAACTCTCCTACTTCAGGCTTTCCACCAGCACCTAAACCACCGGTAAGTTTTGAACCTAAACTCACTTTCATTTCTGTATGAGAAGCATTTAAGGCTTGTAAATCGGTATTAGCAACAATAAATTCAACGTTTTTTATACCTGATTCTATCATGCGTTTTACCGCGTTAGAACCGCCACCACCAACACCTATAACCTTGATTATAGATGATTGCTCCTTTAACAT
>CALNCH010000030.1 GCA_937875245.1 uncultured Spirochaetaceae bacterium | reverse complement strand
ATAATTGATTTTTTGATGGAACAGTGTTCTTTGCATCAATATCAAATCGCACTGATCTTCTGTTAAGCCTTTGGCTCAAATAGGTTTGAACGTTTTTTCCTGTCATATAATCTACAAAAAGTTCTGCATTTTCTTTGTGAATTGCATTTTTTGTAATATATATTCCATCTGGTGTAAATGCTACCCCTTCTTTCATATACACTAAGGCAATATTAGAATCTACATCAGCATAATTCGCGGCAGCATCTTCAAAGGTTAATCCTATAGTATACTTTCCTTCTGCAACCCCTTTGTATACAAGACTAGAACTGGTTAGCAACTTCCCTTCTAAATTCTCACAGAATTTTTCTACAAAATCCCATCCCATTGTAGAAACCATATTAACCAAATGTTCCCAAGCAGAAGATGATGTTACTGGATTAGAAAAAGCAATTTTTCCCTTTAATTCAGGATTAAGTAAATCTTCATAACCAGTAATGTGAATGTTTCCCAGTAGTTTTGTATTTATCATTAAAACGCTGGGAATATCAGAAAAACGGGTAAGAGATCCTTCTCTATTTTTATATGAATTTTGCATATAGGGTTCATTTACACTGATATAATTTGCAAATAAATACCGATATGGGAAAACCATGGAGTAAGATCCTCCCCATAACAGGTCAAAACAACAATTAGACTCACTTTCTTCAAGTTGTTGAAGCAAATCCCCTGTTCCATCTTGTACTAGTACCACATTAATTCCCGTTTCATTTTGAAAATTTTCTATGAGTGGACTAATAAAATCTAGGGTATGAGGACTTGCAACAATGACACTATTGTCAGGAGAAGATTTTTTTGTACATCCAATAAAACACAAGGAGAAAAGAACCATACAAAAAAGGGAAATCTGATATGTTTTTTTCATAGCGCCTTAGGAATGTAACACCCTTTCTATTTTTTCAATTTCTTCAGAAGAAAAAGTTGTCTTCTTAACAATTTGTACATTATCTAGAATTTGTGCAGAACTACTGGCTCCTATCAACACACTGGTAACCTTACCGTCTCTCAAAACCCAACTCAGGGCCATTTGAGCTAATGATTGACCCCGATTTTTTGCAATAGTATCTAAGTTTTGTATCTTGGTAACTAAAGCTGGGGTGATATCTTTTTCATGTAAAAACACATTCTTGGTAGCTCGGCTACCTGCTGGAATTCCTGAAAGATATTTATCGGTAAGTAAACCTTGAGCTAATGGGCTAAAACAAATACAACCTGCTCCTTCTGCTACTAAGGCATCTAATAAGCCCTCAGTTTCTACCCAACGGTCAAACATATTGTATTTCACTTGATTTATTAATAATGGAGTTCCATTTTTTCTCAAAATTTCAGCAGCCTTTTTAGCATCATCTCTATGGTAATTTGAAATTCCAACATATAATGCTTTTCCTTGACGAACAATGTCAGATAAAGCATTCATTGTTTCTTCCAAGGGTGTATCTGGATCAGGTCGATGATGATAGAAAATATCAACATAGTCCAGTTTTAATCGTTGTAAGCTCTGATCTAAACTGCTCATAAGATATTTTCGAGAACCCCAATCCCCATAAGGTCCTTCCCACATTCCATAACCAGCTTTAGTGGATATTAATATTTCATCTCGATAACTTTTTAAACTGGTAGATAAAATTCGACCTAAGTTTTCTTCTGCACTTCCAGGTTGTGGACCATAATTATTTGCTAAATCAAAATGAGTAATACCAGCGTCAAAAGCGGTATACACCATTTCTTTTTGATTTTCAAAGTTATCTACCGAACCAAAATTATGCCAAAAACCTAATGAAACCTTAGGCAGTTTTATACCACTTTTTCCACAACGGACATATTCCATCTTCCCATAACGCTCTTCATCAGCCAAATACATTGTTCCTCCCATGGATACTTTTTCCAACAAATCTCTATTCATTATAGCACAGGAGTTTTCTCAGGGTTCAATAAAAAAATGTTTCTGAATACAATTTGTAAAAGGTTCTATCCCTGTTCTTCCCTGCACTAAATCTACAACACCTTCAATTTTTGTTTCTAAGGCTAAGGCAGAATCAAAACGCAAGTCTACTGTCCAAACCCTAACCTTGTGTTCTAGCTCTCTAAAAAATCCTTTATTACTTACTTTTTCTTCTCGATAAATACCAGAATAAAATCCAGGTCGTTTAATTCCTTGGAGAGCCTCTTTTTTACTGCCTTCAAAATGGACTTTTCGATTGCAGTTTTCTATACAAAATCTATCAGTTATGGTTTTTTCGCAAAGATTTCCTTGTTCATCTGGAATATTTTTTACCAAGCATTGACGACTTTCCATTAACAGTTCATCGGAATACAGTGGATACCATAATTCAATGCTTTCTGGAATTGCTAAGTTAGCAATGGTAGCAGGGGAGATCTCAATAGAAGGCACAATAGCTGTATTTTTACCAAATATTTTTTCGCTCCCTTTCAAAGCAAAACTATTTGATATATTGAAACGAGATCCTAATATAACTGAATATCCCTGACTTGAACACCAATAGGCTAATCCTGCATTTTCTGTCCACACCCTACTCTTTGGTAAATGAAGCAATAAGTTTTTTGCATCTTCTAAGTCGTTTTCAAAAAGTACTGCTGAAAAATAAGGAATAATGCCAGAATGGGATACAAGAAATTCTTTTATTTGATTATCTGAAGCTTTTCCTAATGGTACTTCAAAAGCAACTTGAAGAGGAATATCCCAATTTTGCTTCGTTATTTCAAAACAAGCTGTTGCCTTTTGAATAGAAGAACATAAAAAAACTACTTGTTTTTGCCCTATCGTTGTTGTTTGTGTTTTTTCTAATAATTCTTCTAAAGACAAGGAAACTCTGTCTATCTTATTTTTTCCCTTTTTGTATTCCAACAACTGAGAAATACCCTCTCGGCGAAGATTTTTTAAAACACTGACCGGTAAAAATAAACCATCCTCTAATTCAGAACAATCCAATTCTACTAAGGCAAAACCTGTTCCACCAAAACTACAGAGTTTATCTTCTAACATCCCTTTATCTAAAGCTTTATTTTGTGCCTCTGATAATGTCTGTTCTGATTCAATAGTTAGAGATGTTGATTCGGCATACAAAATATCGGTAACCGTTGTAAAAGTTACTTTCATTTTTTCTTCTGCTTTACCACTAACTTTTACCAAAAGCCCCGTTGTTGGTACTTGTAATTTTCCAATACCTGCTTCTACTTTTTCCCTATCAACAATTTGAGAGTATTTTTTTACTAATTGCCCTTCTTCAATTTTTCCAGTCAATTTATTAGTAATAACAAAATTATAGGACACCGTTCCTCTCATAGATGCCGCATGATTGGCCATGCTTTTGACTGTATCCCCTATTTCCCCAGTACAAATAAAAGGGCCATCTTCAGTTTGTATACTTACCTTATCACCTTTTACCAAGGTTTCTCCTGTAATTAATTTTAAGGTTATTATTTTTTTATCTGCATAAAAAGAAGCAACCTTTCCCACTGGGGTAACTGAATGATCTTTTTCTCCACTGGTAAACATATCTCTGCTAATTTGGGAGCGTAGATATCCATCAGAAAAAGAACGGTTAAAACTACCGGTAAGGAGTTCCGAATTTTCTTCTGGTTCTAAACCTTTTTCTAGTCGCTGTACTTGTTTTTTCCAAGCAGATGTTACAGCCCAAACATATTCTTTGCTCTTAATTCGCCCTTCAATTTTGAGACTTACTCCTTTTGAAAAAGAAGCAGCCCTCACTAACTCTTTTATCAGACTATACGCACAATTATCTTTTAAGTTAAAAGGTGTTCCCTTCCATAATCTTCCACCACTAGTTGTAGAATAGAGTCGTCGACAGGGTTGAACACATTGGCCTCTATTTCCGGCTTCTCCGTACAAACCATTACTGAAATAACATTGTCCTGAATAACTTATACAGTATGCTCCATGGACAAATACTTCGGTTTTCATATTCAAAGAACCTAATTTTTTTGATATGTTTTCAATTTCGGGTAAAGACAATTCTCGGCTCAGATTTACTTGAGAAAAACTAAGTTGTGATAAAAAATCACATTGAGGTGTGTTGTGAGTAGTGAGCTGGGTAGATGCGTGTAATTCCAACTGGGGAAACAAAGCATGCAAAACATAGGCAACTCCTATATCTTGAATGATAACAGCATCTAGGCCTTGCAGTATAGCCTCTGACACCAAATCTACCAAGGAGGGAATTTCAGAATCCAAAAATAGGATATTTATCGTAAGATAGGTTTTCACCCCTTTAGATTTTGCCAAAGGAAGAAGAGTCTGTAATTCATCTAAGGTGATATTTTCGGCCCGAATCCGAGCATTAAAACGTTCCACTCCAAAATATACAGCAGTTGCTCCAGCATCTATAGCTGCTTTAAAAGCTTCAGGAGAACCGGCAGGAGAAAGTAATTCAATATTTTTCATTTTAAATACTTTTTAAATCCAGTAATTTGAACAGTGGCAACTTTTGTCATTTGGTTGGTAACATCTGACAATAAGCCGCCTTCAGCACTAGCAGAATATATTGCAACGTCATAAAAACAGGTATTTTTTCCATCTTTTATCAGAGTTGTTTCTGCAATCAAATAAGGTCTAGTAGCATTTCCTAAAAATTGAATTGAGCTGGTAACACTTACTGTTACTACAGATTCATCTAAACCATTTGCGGCAACTGCAAAAGCAAAATCTGCCAAAGTAAAAAAGACTCCTCCCATGACAGCCCCTGCGGCATTCATATGATTTTCTGTTAATTTCAATGAGCAAACTGCTTCTTGAGGAACAGCCTTTTCTATTACAATACCAGTAACCTTGGTGGCATATAAGTCGTTAGCAAAACGTTTTCTTATTTTTTCTAAGTATTTATCCATACTTTTAGTATAACTCATAACAACTTTTCTTCGCAAGTATTAGAAAACATTGACATTTATTACACAAAACTGTAGATTATGTAGCAAGCTACATGAGAGAAGAAGAGTTACTAGGTTACCAATTTAGACAAATTCATTTACTTTTTAAACATCACATGAACACACTGTTAAAAAACATAGATTTAACAGCGTCTCAGTGTCTCGTTTTGGAAGTATTATTTCGTAGAACAGATACAAAAACCTCCCAAAAGGATATTTGTGAAGAATTACAGTTAAAACATACCACTGTTATTGGACTATTAAAACGAATGGAAGGAAAAGGATTAGTATTAATTTCCCCAGATCAAGAAAACAGAAAGTGTACCTTGGTAACATTACTTCCAGAGGCTTATGTAATACAAGATAAGATGCAAAAACATCGATTTGACCTAGATACTTATACAAAACGAAACATGAGTAGTGAGGATATTTTAGAATTACATAGGTTGCTTACTCAGGTAGAAAAAAATTTAAAGGAATCAAAATGAACGAAGATTTATTTGATAAAATGCCTATTAAAAGGGCAGTTGCCACATTAGCCATTCCAACTATGTTAGGAATGTTAGTTAATATTTTTTATAACATGGCTGATACTTTTTTTGTTGGACAAACTGGGGATGCAGCAGTATCGTTAACCACTCCTATTTTTTTATTATTGATGGCAGTAGGTAATATTTTTGGTATTGGAGGCAGTTCTGTTATTTCTCGTAAATTAGGAGAAAAGGACAGAGAAGCTGTTAAACATGTCAGCAGTTTTTCTTTTTATCTTTCAATTATTGCTGGTATTGTAATGATGTTTGTTTTCATCTTTGGTATGCCAAAGATTCTCCATTTAATTGGTGCCAGTGCTAACACCTACGATTATGCAGCGGAATATCTTGCTATAATTGGGTACGGTTCTATTTTCGTTATAGTTTCTACCGCTTTTGGTAATATTATTAGAG
>CALNCH010000029.1 GCA_937875245.1 uncultured Spirochaetaceae bacterium | reverse complement strand
GCGTCGTGCTCGGTAACGAGATCGTCTTGACGATCAGTATCTGGCTCTTGTGCTTTTTCAATTTCGGCAATCGATTCGAAAATTACGACAAGTTGAGCTGTTTTATTTGCAGGAATTGCAATGGCATTATATTTCGTTACCAAGGTAGACCAGGCTTTATCTGCAGAAATATTAGCCACAAGGGGTTGTTTTAACACCGTGGATACTTTGGGTTTATATACATTTACTAATTGAGAGTAGGTTTTTTCTTTTAGGTAATCAGTTGCAGCCCTGTTGCCACCTGTAACAATTTGTATGCCATCAGTAATAGTCATTGAAGTAATTGCATTTTTAAATATAGGTATTATTTCTTTAGCGGATTCTTCGGCGGTTCGATTTAAACGTAAGACCACATCCTCAATTACCGAAGATCCTCCTGGAATTTTTTCTATTACATGTAACATAGAAGAAGCTTCTTCTGGTAAATATATTTTATACAAGGAATTTTTATAATAACTATTTTCTTTGCTCAATACTCCAGAAGTAGCAATAGCGCCTTCTACCAATGCATCTTTTAATGCCCCAACAGCTTCCTGATTTGTATAAGAAAGTTTTGTACCTGTTGTCAATTCTGATGCAATTTGTAGCAAAGAATTAGTTGAAAGACAAGCAGTAATCAAAAAAAAGCACAATCCGCTTATACTTATTAGCAGTATCTTTTTAGTTTTTATCTTCATAACTAATACAATACAAACATTCTTCTTACTTTGCAACAGTAAAAAAGAATGATATATTCTTTAACATGAATCGAAACCAATGTGTACAAGGACTTATTTTATCAGTAAAACCTGTAGGAGAAGATAATCGCCTAGCAACTATAGTAAGTCCAGAAAAAGGTGTTTTTACTGCATTGGTTTATGGTGGGCGTAAAGGAAAATTACGTTCTTCAGTCACTCCTTACCACAGTGGAAAACTCTGGCTCTATTGTGACGAAGTAAAAAAATCTATAAAGATATCTGATTTTGATGTAACAGAATATAGAACTGGAATTCGTGAAAATTTATATAAATCTTGTGGTGCGGCCCTCTGTGCTGAACTCGTAATTAAAACTCAATCTGGAATAGATAATGATAAAACTTGGTATTTAGCAAAAGGCTATTTAGATGGCCTCCATTTAGCCAGTGAAATGGAATGTAAATTGGGAACATTACGTTTTTTATGGCGATTTTTGGACCTATTGGGATTACAAGCTGATACAGAATTTTGTGGGTTTTGTGGAAATCCACTTATATCCAACAGTGGAACATCCCCCTCAAATATGATACTATGGTATTCAACAACTGATAACACTTTTTTGTGTAACGATTGTATTCATTCAGGTGATATTTCTTCTTTTATTAAAATACACCACCAAGGATTACATTATTTACACAGCATTAATACTGCAAGCCCTGCTGAGGTTAGAAGGTTAATCCTGAACCCAGAAACTGTCCAAGAGTTACATGAACTACTCTTTTATTTAATTAGTCGTTTTGCTGAAACTCGATTAAAAGCTTTAGAAGCAGGCATTGGAATTTTGTAAAGGAAAATAATATATATATGAAACAATGGGAAAAAAAAGAAATCTCTAAAGAAGTTATAAAAGAGATTCATCAAAGATATGGTTGTGATTTATTAACTGCATCCATCTTAGCACGAAGATCAATAACTACAGGTACCGATATTTTTTATTACTTAGAAGATGGTATTAGATATTTACACTCACCTTTTTTATTCAACTCTATGGAAGATGCAGTTGATAGAATTTTAGATGCAAAAGATGAAGGGGAAAAAGTTCTTATTTTTGGAGATAGAGATGTTGATGGGATGACTAGTACAGCCCTTTTATATCAATATCTTACAGAAATTGGCATTGATGTTCAGTGGAGAGTCCCTCATGGAGACGATCCCTACGGGCTCACAATAGAAGCAGTTAACACTTTTGCCGCAGAATATGGGACTCTTATCATTACTGTTGACTGTGGTATTTCAAACCTTGCTGAAATTGCCCATGCTGCCACCTTAGGAATAGATACCCTTGTAGTAGATCATCACAATGCACCAGAGAAATTACCAGATGCCATTATTGTTAACCCAAAAGCTCCCAATTCTGGATATCCTTTTTTAGATATTTCCGGTTGTGCAGTTGCATACAAATTAGTTACAGCATTACGTTTTGCCAAAACAGAATTATATAAACAAGAAATTTGTTTACTTAATGTTCGACCGGTAAATGAAGCCTTCATTATTGAAGGAATAAAAGTACAAAACATGGTTGAAAAAGATCGAATTGCAGAAACCCTTATTCCAGGAGTAGTTTCCATTCAGGAAACTCGATTAGTATCATTTTTAAAAGGACAACAAATTTTTGTTTGGGACGCAGGTATTCAACAAAAAATGTTACAAAAGATTTTTGGAACAGGTGTGGAATTTAATATGTTAGACATTAGACCTGAAATTTCTACCTTACTTCCCTCTTTTGCAAATACCAGTTTACTCCGTCTTAAAACAATGTCTCGTATTGCCCATTATCAAGAAACACCAAGCACCGAATTAGATGCTTTTTATAATATTTTTGTTACCTATGTTCAAAAGAAAAATAGTGATTCTAAAAATCAAATACGATTTACAATTAGTTGCCATTGCCGCTATAGCAGATATTATGCCTTTGCAAAATGAAAACCGTATTATGATTAAACAGGGTATTGCTTCAATTAACAAAGGCAATCCTCGCTCTGGAATCTCAGAATTACTGGTACGACAAAATCTAATTGGAAAACGTTTAAGTAGCACTGAAATTTCTTGGAATTTAGTACCTGTATTAAATGCTGCAGGTAGATTAGGCCAAGCTGAATTAGGAGTTGAACTTCTTACTGCCACAGATCAAAAACAGAGGGATATCTTAGCAGATAAAATTGTTCAATTAAATCAAGACCGAAAGCAATTAGGTGCTGATGTTTGGCCTATTGCAGAAAAAGCTGGGTATGAAAGCATTGAAAAATTTGACAATAAACTGGTAGTTGTTGCAGATGAAAGGATTAATAGGGGCGTAACAGGAATTATTGCTGGTCGGTTAGTTCAAGTATTTAAAGTACCTGCCATGGTTATTACCTTTTTTGAAAATGGTACTGCTGGAGGTTCTATTCGTTCTACTCGAGGTTTTAATGTAACCAGTTTATTAGATTCCTTGTCCGATTTATTTATCAACTACGGTGGACACAATTTTGCAGCTGGTTTTAGTTTTCCTCAAGAAAAATTCGGAGAGTTTATGGCTCGCTTGGAGCGGCTTACCAGTATTATTGAGTTAGAGGAAAAAGGGGAAGATGATATTATCAATATTGACGCTGAAATTCCTCATCAGTACATGGTACCAGATATTATTAATTTATTAGATACCTTTGAGCCCTATGGAGAAGGAAATAAACCATTAAATCTCTTAATAAAAAATACGGTAATTCAATCAGCAGATATGATGGGAAAAACAGAAAAACTCCACTTAAAATTAACTCTAAATTGTGGAAAAAATAAATGGCCTGCCCTATACTGGAATAATGGACAACGCTTAAATTCCGACTTTAAGGTTGGAGATAAAGTGGATGTAGTTTTTCAATTAAGCCGAAATACCTTTAACGGAAAAGAAAATCCACAACTTATTATAGAAGATTGCGAGAAAACAAAATAATGACAATGAAAAAACTTTTTTTCCTTCTGTGTGCTGTGTTTATTTCTTTTGGACTTTCTGCAAAGGAAGGATATTTTTCCTCTTCAGAGTATTCTTTACATCTAAATTACAATGATAAGGTATACCCAGGGGACGCTATAATTATTAATTTAGATATAGAACAAAAAAATTGTACTGAATGTAGGGGAGAGGTATCTTTTTTTACTAATTCCATTAAAAAAGCCTTAGTTACAACTCCCTTTTTTCAAACAGAAAAAGAGGGATCACTAATAGCCATTATTCCTCTTTCTTCTTGGTATGAACCCGGAGATTTTCATGTTGAAATTCGTTATATAATTGGGAATAACACTCCTATGGTTTTTAGTCTTCCAATTGAAATGTTAGCAAAGGATTTTAACTCTGAAACAATTCCTCTTAATCCAACAAATACTGCAATAAAAACAGATAATAGTACTACTCGAGTACAGCAAATTGATAGATTAAACCAGATTTTAGATACTTGGAATTCAGATTCTGTCTGGCAAAAAATACCTTTTACTCCTCCAACTACCGCTACTCGCCGAACTTCTTTTTTTGCTGACAGAAGAGTATACGCATACTCAAATGGTTCTTCGTCAACGAGTTTACATTATGGTATAGACTATGGGGTACCAAAGGGAACTCCGGTGTATGCCTGTGGTACAGGAAAAGTAGTTTTAGTTGAAAACCGCATAAGTTCAGGAAATTCCATTGTGATTGAACATCTTCCAGGATTATATAGTTTATATTATCACCTTGATTCTATGTCTGTTGTGGAAGGACAAATGGTAAAACAAGGAGAAAAGATTGGACTTTCTGGAGATACTGGATTAGCTACAGGCCCCCATTTACATTGGGAAATTCGTTTGCATGGATTGGCCATTAATCCAGACTTTCTAAGGGAAACATGGCCTTATTTTTAAGTTATTCTCTTATTAGGGAAATATTTCCGTAAGAATCGGTAATTACTGAGTAATAGACACCACTTTCACAGCCAGCAAGATTTACTCTTTGTCGAAAACGGTGTTTTGAACCACCAACAGATTGAGACTTTCCTGCCCAATCTGGACGAAGAGCATATCGAGCAAGACGAGCTACTGCTTGATTTTGTTCCTTAGAAGAAAAACGATACAAATCACACCCATCTTCTTTTAAATAATACTTCGATAAATGGTGCCCTCTTTCAGAAACATTCCAATTAGCAGCGTTAGTATGAATATTTGCAGGAAATTGAAGGGTTTTTCCACTAAAGGATGCACTGGCAAAATCTATATACAGACTAGAACCAGACCATGAACGCTCCACAACAGCTATTTCGCTTCCGGTAGAACTATAAAACCAGAATTTGCCACTAATAGTATCTTCACTAATCCCAAAAATTAAAAACCGTATCTGCATTACAGAAGAAAAGGCAGGTATTTTTTCTGCTGCGGAAAAACAGAGCCGATAAGATATAGTGTACAGAATAAATACCGTACTTAAAATAAGCAGTAAAATTATTGCAGAAATTTTTATTATCAGCTCTCGAATACTGCTAAAATTCATTTTATCTTGGATTCCACTAAAGCTAAAAACTCTTCCTCATTTATTATAGGAATTCCTAACTCTCTCGCTTTTTTATTTTTAGAAGAACCACTGGTAGTATCATTGGTAACAAGATAGGATAACCCTTTCACGACTGAAGATTTTGCAGAACCTCCCTTAGCTTTTATCAATTGTTCTGCATCACTTCGCTTCATGGAATGTAACTCCCCGGTAAAACAAAATGATAATCCTGCTAAACCACTGTCAGAACTTATAGCTTCAATTTCAATAATGTTGTCTGCGACTAATTTCTCCATTTCAATTCTATTTTCAGCTAATCCTTCTACTAAGGTTTTTCCCGTAATGTCTCCAAAACCATACACACCTGAAATCTGGTGAACAGTTGCACTAAATAATTTATCTAAGGAGTTATACCCTGCATCAACTAATTTATCCACCAACACTTCCCCTATTCCTTCAATATCAAAACCTGCAATAAATTGTGATAATCGAATTACTTTTTTTTTATGTATGGAACTTATAATTTTTGAAGCACTAATATCTCCTAATCTATCAAGTTGACTTAATTCTTCTACTGTTAATGTATAAATATCATAAATTGATGATAATCGATTATTTTCATACAACCGTCGAATAAGATTTTCACCAAAATCACGAATATCCAAGACTGATATCCATTTTTCCAATCTATGATGTACCCTTTTTGAACACTTTTTATTTGGACAATACAATCTAGTACCATCGTCAATCAAAAGAGCATTACAAGTATTACAAACAGAGGGAAATTCTATAGGAATGGTTGGTATTGTTTGTGCTGTAGAGTGAACTACAGACTCTATTTTAGGAATAATTTCTCCCCGTTTTGTTACAACTATATGACTTCCTAGTTCTATAGCCAAACCACGAATAGTATTTGGATTCACTAAACTTGCTCGAGAAACTTTTGTTCCTGCTAATTCTACTGTATCAAACTCTCCAACAGGGGTATAGGTGGCACCAGATTCTTGCCAAATTACTTTTCTCAGTATAGATACAGCTTCTTCAAGGCTGAATTTAAAAGCAATTTGTTTTTCTGGCCTTGATCTACTGGCATCAGAAAAATCTAACTTTCTATTTTTTATTACTAAACCATCAATATCATAATCTAAACCACTTCGAATTTCCATAACTTGACTTCGATACTGGATTACATCATCTTCAGAATTA
>CALNCH010000028.1 GCA_937875245.1 uncultured Spirochaetaceae bacterium | reverse complement strand
AGCTAATAGCCCATCTTTCGTTAGAAAGGAGCGTTCAACCTTCTGGCTAAGTGCCTTATTGCTGAACGCTTCATCAATATACATTCTAACTAAAAAAGTGTCAATTACTTTTTTAAAAAAAATTTATTTTTTTTAGTATTTCATACCTATTCCAAGAGTGGCATTAAGTTGTGGATTTGCTCCTGGTTCAAGACCAAGTTCACGGCCATAAACAGCTGCATCAATTTTGAGTTTACCTAACTTAAGTCCTAATCCTGCACTTGGGTAACATTCATTCATGCCTAAACGTAAAGCAAATACTTTAAGAAGTGATACTTCTGCTCCGAAAGCAATTTCAAGAACAGGATTTCGTCCAAAAGGATCATTTCTAAATAAAGGCATAAAGTCGTTGTAGTCTAAGTACATATTCAAGTCAGATAAAATACCAAGAGTAAATTTCTGTACAGGAAGAGTACAACCAAGACCTGCAGCCAATTTTGAATCAAGTATTGTCTTAAAAGTATCACCAGTTTTAATTTGTGATGAAAGAGCATCTACACCAAGATACTCGGAAGTAAACATTGTGGTAAATACATCTTTCCATACAAGAGAAGCTACTAATAAATCGGATAAACGATACTGGACACCTAAGTCAAACCCAAAACCATAGGAAGCAAAGGTAGGAATTATATTGGCATCAAAATCTTGCATTTCAGTAACTGCATCGGTGTATACCATTTCAATAGAACCTAAGAATTTACCAGTTGCACCAATAGATAATTTTCCAATAGGCAAATTAAGAGGATAGGCATATCCCATTACAAAAGCTAAATCTCCAACAATGCCTATGTCAGATTTAGTAAGAGAAGGAACAGTACCTTTTATTCCGACGTTTTGAATAACGCCCCAACCAAAGCCATGGTTAATATGACCAAAATTTAAAGGCGTACCAACTTTTAGGTTAAAATTCAAACCGTTTTCACCAATAAGTCCTAAGAGCTGATCAGTTATATCATTGCTTTCTGTTTCAGAAGAGCCAATTACACCTTTTGCTAAATCTACAATTTCTGTTAAAGGACCACCTGCATTTATGGCCAAAGTAGGGAATAAAGTTCTTTTGCCAGTAAAAGCAAGACCTGCAGGGTTACCGTACAAGGTATAAAAAGTTGAGGTATCGCTTGCGTGAACACCACCCATTGCATTTGAACGAGCATCAACAGCTGTAACAGTTGATGGTGTATATGCCATTGTTATAGATACAATACATACTAATAAAAATAATGTTGTTATAAATTTTTTCATTTGTTGCCTCCCTTATTTTCCTTTAGGCTGCTAAGTAATTCACCAATATCCAGTACGCCTAATACCATTACTTCTTCACCATTATTAACACGAGTATTTAATGCAACTAATGTATTAAGTGCTGCGGTTAAGTTTGCTTTGGTTTCTTCTGTGGCACCAGGTCCATCTAAAATTTGATTAACTGTATTATCAATATTGGTAGATGAATCAATTGTTACACCTTCAAAATTCTTCATGACTTGCGTTACATCAGTGGCTTTTGCTACTTGTGCTACTAATGCTAAAGATGCATTAGCAAGAGAACTGGCATCGATTGAAGAAGTATCTCCATTTAAAATAGCTACTATGGCAGCAGTATTTACTGGATTTACTGCATTACAAATATTTGTAATTATTTGGTTTGTATCAGTATTCCCTTCTCCTAATAGAGCAGAAGCTTGATCTTTTAAGTCTTGAATGGTAACAGATGCATCTAAGGCTGTATTTAATACTGCAGCTTTTTGTTCATTGCTTAGTGCTTGAATTTCTGCTGTGTCTTTAGTTGCCAATACTTCAAGAATGGCAGTAGCTGTTTTGCTATCCTTTGGAGTAGCTAAAGCATCTGCTAACTCAGCAGAAGAAGCCTTTGCCAATTGTTTTGTTTGATCTCGAGCCAAGTCTTTACCTAATGATGTGGTAAACATTTGACAAGAGCCAAATCCGATTAAAGAAATAACCGTAAACAGTATAACTGTCTTTTTTCCTGTAATTTTCATGTTTCCTCCGAATAACCCCTTAGGGCTCTCTTTGTGAATACCCCAAGATGTAATAGTACTTTAGAATGCTTCCTAAAGTACATCACTCCAAAAATAGTGTAACACTCAATATGCTAAAATACAAGATATCTGTAATAATAAGGTTGATTTCTACCCTAGGAAGGATACTATTTCTGCTACTCCTTCTTTGTCTTCTGAAAGATGTTGCAGGTCTTGTGCTTCTAAAATTCGTACTACTACTTCGGTACCACCTAAAGAAGAATTTGTTTTCCCCTTCAGTTGTACATGCAAAAAGTTTTCTGTAACTGCTTTTAGGGCAATAGTATGTCTTTTTTCTATAATTGCGGTAACTTCTTTTCCTATAAATTGCTGAATGTATTCTTTTTTATTATGCAGTGCTAATTCAGTTAATGCCTTTACCCGTTCCCCTGATAGGGATTGAGGGATTTGAGGTTTCATAGTATAGGCTTTTGTTCCAGGTCGAGGCGAAAAGGGGAAGGCATGAATCCAAGTAAAATTACAACGTTTACACATAGTAAGGGTATGTTGAAAATCTTCTGGTGTTTCCCCTGGAAAACCGGTAATAATATCACAGGCAATAAAAGGGTTTTCCTTTACTTGTCGAAGTCTGTCCACTGCATCAATTATTTGTTGGGCTTCGTAAGGCCTATTCATTGCTTTTAAAATAGTATCACTTCCAGATTGTACAGAAAGATGAAAGTGGGGTCGTATACGTTTGTTTTCTATTACTTTACATAAAGCAGAATCCACTCGCTCTGGATATAAACTGGAAATGCGAATTGCAATGCTTTTTGTGTTGTCCAAGATATATTGCAATAATTGGGCTATATCCATGTGAGTATCAGGAGCTTTGTATTGAGAAAGATTTACTCCTGTAATAACAACTTCTTTGTGGTGCTGTTCTTCTAATTGTTGTATCCGATGCAATACTTCTTCTGCTTCTAAGGAAATTGATTTTCCCCGAGCTAAGCAAATGCGACAATAAGAACAACGATTATTACAACCGTCTTGTATCTTAATAGAAGAACGAGAGTGCTGCAAAAAAGTATCTGTTGAAAGCTTAAAAGGCTGAGGTAGTTTTTCGTTAGCTTGTATACATTTTACTCTGATTTTTGCTACTAATTCTTCTGGTGTAATGGTGGCTGTGTTTTTGCATAGGTCTAACAAAAAAAGGGGTAATTCTGATAGTTCGTCTTTATGGGTCCCTTTAAGAACAACTATTCGAGGACTAATTTGTTGAATTAACTCTTGATCTAATTCTGCATAGCACCCTGTTACTAGCACACAACTATTAGGAAATCTTTCTAATAATAAGCGGATAATGCGTCTTGCTTTTTGTTCAGCCTTACTGGTAACAGTGCAAGTGTTAATAATGCAAAGAAGTGTATCCTGAATTTGCTGTTCGTTCAGAACAGTGCCTGCAGTAAGAGGTGCCATTGAACAATCAAATCCTGCATCACTAAAAGAACGGGATGCAGATTCAGATTCAATTTGGTTTAATTTACAACCTAAGGTTTCAAAGTGTACTATCATGAAATACTATTGTAATTTCTGTAACATACGCTCTTTGCCCCTAGTTGCGTCGTATTGATTTGGATTAAGGGCTAAAGCTTTTTCGTAGGCTATCATGGCAGCTTTGTAATTTCCGGTCATTTCTCTTGCGTAGCCTAAACGGCTCCACCAATAATCATATAACGGCTCTGTTCTTACAGCTTGAGAGAAGGAAATATCAGCATGGTTATATTTTGCTAGTCGAATATATATTTCACCCATGTAATAGTAAACGTCCCCAATTCTGTTTCCACTATTGGGAACTAAAGAAATATATTCTTGAAAAAGGGACAATGCTTCTTGGTTTCGTCCCAAATGATATTTTGCTTCACCTAAAATTTCTACTATACGGTGGTCATATCTTGAAACTTGTCGGCCCTGTAATCCCCAATATTCAGCTTCTGAGTATTGTTTGTTACGAACTAAAGACCAACAAAGAACTACGTATGAATCAATATTGTTTGGATTTTCTGCAATTTCTTGTTCACAAGCCGCAATTGCAGCAGAATATTGACCTGAAGTATATAGTTTAAGAGCATCAGGTTTTGATTCCTGAGCAAAGACTGTACTAATAAATAAGACTGTAACGCATACAATTTTAATAATTTTTTTCATAACTCTATTTTCCTAACTTAAGAAACACCTATAAACAAAAATAATTACAGATTAGTCATAGAACATCTTCCACTGAAAATGCTACCTGGTTCCAAAACTACTTGAGAAGCAGTTATGTTCCCTTTAACGGTACCTGTGGCAGTTACAAATACCAATTTTTCAGAAGTAACATCTCCTTCTACTATTCCACGAACCAGAACACGAGTTGCAGATATATCCGCTTTTACCACAGCACCGGTATCAATAATTAGATCACTTGTTGCTTCGATACTACCACTTACTTTTCCTTTTATCATAAAGGGTTGAGAAAAGGAAATTTTCCCGGAAAAAGTAATATCGGTTGCAAGGACGGTATCAAAATCTTCTTCGTCCATTTCAAAAAAATCAGCATCTTTTAAATCAAACATGGTGTAAGAATACCTTGTAAAAGCCTTTGGGGTCAATAGGTTATATATTGCACATAAAAGGAAATAGTATTATTCTTATGAGCATTAAATGATATTTACAAGAAGGTATATTATGGATTTTGTTAAAGAAATGAAAGCAAAAGCTACAGGATTTCAGAAGAGTTTAGTTCTTCCAGAAGGAACTGAAGAAAGAACAGTACAGGCTGCTGTAAAAATTATGGAAGAAGGACTTGCTTCTGCTGTTACACTCCTTGGAAAAAAAGAAGAAATTGAAAAAGTAGCAGCAGATAAAAAGGTTTCTTTGGCTAAAGTTACAATCATAGATCCAGAAAAATCAGAGTTATTTGGGGATTTTGCTACTACATATTGTGAACTTCGAGCAAAAAAAGGCATGACTCCAGAACAAGCAAATATTGATATGAAAAACAGTCTTCGATTCGGTGCTATGATGGTACGAAAAGGACTTGCAGATGCAATGGTTGCTGGTGCTCTTTCTGCAACTGCTGATGTTCTTCGAGCAGGACTTACCATTATTGGAACAGCTCCTGGAATGAAAACCGCATCTTCTTGCTTTGTAATGGATACTCACAACGAAAAATGGGGAAGTCAAGGTTTAATGATTTTTTCTGATTGTGCAGTTATTCCAACTCCATCTTCAGAACAATTAGCTGACATTGCAGGGGCTGCAGCTCAGTCTTGTAAAGCTATGTTAGGAGTAGAACCAGTTGTTGCCATGATGTCTTTTTCTACAAAAGGTTCTGGGGGAAAAGATGAAAATGTTCTTCGTGTACAAGAAGGTGTTCGTTTAGCAAAAGAAAAGTACCCAGAAATTTGTCTTGATGGTGAATTACAAGCGGATGCTGCATTAGTACCTTCTGTTACAGAAAAGAAAGCTCCCAATAGTCCTATTACAGGAAAGGTAAATACCCTTATTTTCCCTGATTTAGGTGCAGGTAATATAGGGTATAAATTAGTACAGCGTTTAGCTGGAGCAGATGCCTTTGGTCCTATCTTACAGGGTTTTGCCTCTCCTATTAGTGATTTAAGTCGTGGATGTTCTGTTGAAGATATCGTTATGACATCTGCTATTACTCTGGTGCAAGCTGGAACAAAATAGAGAAAAAAAGCCCTATAATACTTGTCTATACATAAAGTTTGTGCTATGTTTATAGAAACATAACATTTTTGAGAGGTACTACAATGGCTTATAAGGTAACTGACGCATGTGTAAACTGCGGAGCTTGTGAAGGTGAATGTCCAGTTGGCGCAATCAGCGAAGTAAACGAAAGACGAGAAATCGACGCTGGTGCATGTATTAGTTGTGGAACTTGTGCAGCTGCATGTCCTACTGAAGCTATCGTAGAAGAATAAAATTTTTATTCTTTTATAAGTGAGCCAGAGCGTTCTTTGAGCACTCTGGCTTTTTTATACCCTTTTTTTGAGGCTGTAATGAAAAAAAAAGTAGGGGTTGTTTTTTGTTTCTGTTCCCTCTTTAGCCTTTTTTCCCAACAACACTATCCCCAAATACAAAAATTACAAGTATCCGATCTTCTGTTCCGGCAATTAGAACAAGATATAGCAACTTCTTATAAAATTTTAGCAGCAGGCGAAGTGCCTGTTTTAAGAGTCTATTCTTATTTAGCAACTGATACTGATGATTTATTAAGTATTGCCTCACGTTGTTCTATTCCTTATGAAACAATTGCAACTTTGAATAGAATATCTTCCTCAGATGCAAAATTAAGTGGAAAAACACTCTTGTTGCCTAGTTGTCCTGGTTTGTTTCTTCCAGAAGTAAGCAGTACACCTCTTGAATATATTATGGAAGCTAGTACAATTGATACTGACTTTTTTTTATGCTATACTTTTAATCAGGTTGATTTTGTTTTTTTTCCGAATCGCCGTTTTTCTGGAACCGAGCGTGCTTTTTTTACTGATACAAGCTTGAAGGCTCCTATAACTGAAGGTTTAATATCTTCTCCTTTTGGAAAAAGAGTTAGTCCTATATCAGGGCAAGAACAATTTCACAAAGGAATCGATATTGCCGCCTCTTTAGGAAGTTCTGTTTATGCCTGTAAAACAGGTATTGTTATTGATTGTGGATTTGATGCTATCTATGGGAATTATGTACTTTTGCAACATGAAAATGGGATGCAGAGTTTATATGCTCATTTATCTCAAATTTTGGTTAAAATGTCAGAAAGCATTAATAGCTTAACGGTGTTAGGTAAAGTAGGGTCCACTGGTCTTTCTACCGGACCTCATTTACATTTTGAAATACGTGTTGGTTCAGAATCTATTGATCCTGGTTCTGTTTTTAAATAAGTAATAATGGGGAATCTATGAAAAAGATTTTGCACCATTGTGTGCTTCTTTTATGTATTTTAGCTACTCAGTTTTTTGCTTCTGCAGAGTCTTTTAGAGTTCATAAAACAGTAGTAGCTACTATTGTAAATCCATCTGATGTTGTGAAAGTTCAGATGGGAATAAATGACGTGTTGTCAATAAATCTTCCCAAAGAAAACTATTTTATTCAAGGAATAGAATTAGAAATAAAAATTCCTTCAGATGCTGCCATGTATAGAGATGCGGTAGCATATTCTTTGTATAATGATATTAGTCCTATTCCTACCTCGGAAATTATTGATTACACGGGAACAAGATTATACATAAACACCTTTCCCGGCCGCTTAAGTTATAATTTACGTATTCCTGTTTTTGCCAAACACGGTATGAAAGATAATCCCTATAGTGTTCTTGTTCCAATTACCTTGGCAAATGATATTTCTTCTATCTTTTTTCGTTTACAATTGGTAATGAAAGGTACAACAAAAAATCTGGATAATTCTGTATTTGATGTGAGTATAAAACCTTCCCTTATTGATTTTGGTTTGTTTAAGTTAGCAGTTTCTTGTCCTGAAAGAGAGCCGGAAAATCAGAAGGGGTATACGGTTTTTATAGATGAAAAGCAAGTTGATATGAAAAAACCCATACTTTTACCAGTAGGAAAACATTATGTATCAATAGTATCAGAATTTTATCGAAGTGAAGTACGCACTGTTAATGTGATTCAAGGAGAAACAGCATTGGTAGAAATTGCGTTGCGAGATATAACCCCATTAGTTACTATTACTGTACCGGAAAATACTCTGGTTTTTATTGACGATCAACAGGTAGAAGGGGATTTATCCCAAATTACACTTTTACCCGGAGACCATACTATTATGTTAAAAATAGGTAATTATGAAGTTGTCAAAAGCTTACATGCAGAGAATGGTAAAACATATCATGTCTCTACTGTGTTAGACGTTGATATTGTTTCAGAATAACATATTTTTTTTCTAAAGCTTTTGGGACTCTGTCCGATATTTAATATGTTGGGTGAACACATCCCCTCCCACCCAGTGTTCACTCAATTACCTAAATAGGTATGGGGCTGTCTGCAAATATGGCAGTCCCTTTTTTTTTCTGTTATAAATTTGACCTACTGGAGTTTATCTTCTAATATGAACCAGATGGATAATGAAAATTCTTTTGAAAGACTTGTTGCAGGAATAAGCAATGATGAACGTGTTATTCTTTTTGAAAAATTAAATAGCTCTGTTGATCCTGAAAGTCAATCATTACAAGGTGCAGAAAGCCTAAGTGCAGAACAACCTACTGATATTGTTTTGAGATTACAATCAGAATCTTTATTTATACGCATTTGGATGTTTATAAAAGCGTTGTTTACCAGTAACGATATAGAAGTTGTATATAATAATCACGTCTTAAAAAATAATGGAAAAAAGATAACCTTTGATAATCCTGAGTTATTCAATGCTAAATACGGATTACTGGGATCTGGGTTTTATGAACAAGTGAAAGCATTAAAAGAGGTGTCAAATTTTTTCAAACCTAGTATTGTCTTGTACGAAGATGGGCAAGGATCTTTTTTTGTTTTTTTAGGTTCATTAATAGCACCAGAGTTAGCAGAAAGAATGGAAAAAGAGGTAAGCCCTTATTCTTTGTCTTTTTCTAGAGAGGTTACCTCTGAAACAAGGACATCATTGGTTCGTAAAATGGATGAACTGATAACAGGGATGCCTTCTTCACAAAGAGGTGTGTTGTATGCTTCTGTTCAAAGTTTAGACTGGCTTGCCCAATTTGTAAGATTGCCTTTTGATCGTTTTTTATCACGTTTTACAGAATTACCTAATGGTACACTAAATTGTTCTCTTGAATTAGTACAATCCGAGTTAGCTCAATTTGCAAAAGTTTTATGTAATGGAAAACGAATATCTACAGAAGTTTTAGAAGCCCTATTTTTATTTTCAGCTCAAAAAAAACAAAATGAGGGAGAGAAAATTGATATTTCTTTGGAAGCTTCTGCTTATTTAAATGAGGCAATTGGACAAATAGGAAAAATAAAAGCTTTTATAAAAACAGTTCCATTAAGAACTATTTCTATGATTGCGTTTAACTCTTGTTTGTGGACTCCAGATCAGCCAGAAGGTGTTGAAGATTGGTTTTTAAAATATAAAGCTCAGTGGAAAAAGATTTTTGATCAAAAATGGGAAGATTGGCTTAAAGATAAAAAGAAGGAACAAACAAAAGAAAGAATAAAACGTTTGTTTCATGT
>CALNCH010000027.1 GCA_937875245.1 uncultured Spirochaetaceae bacterium | reverse complement strand
ACCTTTTCTGGTAAACCACTTCGTTTTGCTATATCCAAGGCATGACTTTCTCCGGGAACACCCATTAAAATACGATAGGTGGGAGAAAGAGTATCTTCGTCAAAATCAACACTAGCATTAATGCAAGTGGGGTGAGTGTATCCATAATTTTTTAAAATACCATGATGAGTTGTTACTAACACAAAGGAATTTCTATTTATTAAGGTATCTAAGGCGGCCATTGCAATTGCACCACCTTCTTGGGGATCAGTACCGCTTCCTAATTCGTCTAAAAGGACTAAGCTTTTTTCGTCAGCCCCTTTCGGTGGTTCTGATAACATTTGTCCAATGTTTTTCATATGACCACTAAAGGTAGATAATGATTGATCAAGAGATTGTTCATCTCCAATATCAGCAAAAATATTGGTAAAAAGTGGTAGATAAGTGCCTTCTGCTGCTGGGATAGGAAATCCACTTTGATTTAGTAGTGCAAATAGAGCTATGGTTTTCAAAGTGACGGTTTTACCACCGGTATTTGGACCTGTTATTATAAGAACCCGATGTTCCTTTTGAAATTGAACAGTAATAGGGACAGCTCGATTTCCCAATAAGGGATGTCTTGCTTGTAACAAGGTGAGAGGCATAGATTCTGAAAACTCTGGATTTTCACAATCTGAAGCATAAATACCATTAACTTCGGCTCCCCATCTTGCTGCACCAAAAGCAGTATCTAGTTCTATCATCAATTTTAATGCGTATTCAAAATCCTCTTTTTTATCACTGATTTGTGCAGTAAGTTCTTTTAATATGCGACGAATTTCTTGACTCAGAGCAAACTCTTCTTGCAATAAATCGTTATTTTTTTGTACTACGTCTTCTGGTTCTATATAGAGGGTTTGTCCTGTTTGAGATACTTCATGAACAATACCTTTAACCCGGCCTCTAAAATTTGCCTTTACCGCTAGTACTTGTCTGTCCGTTCTTAAAACAGGAATAGTAGATTGAAGTGCATCTGAGAGTTTTGAATCTCCTGTGTATTTACGAATTAATTGATCAATATCTTTTCTAATCGCGACAATAGTATTTCGAATGGCTCGAATTTCAGGGAGATCACGGATTTGTCCGGAAGTATCAATTACTCGAAAAATCTGATGCTCACATTCACTAAGATCTGGAATTTTTTCTACCAAAGCTAAAATGTCTGTAAGAGGAAAAGAAGCACCACTTACTTTGAGAACGGGTAAAAAAGTATGAATAGGTTCCCAGCCAGTTAAAGGACAAGGTTTTCCTGAATTGATATAAATAGACCATTGCTGTGCAAGGTTTTTTAATGTATGTACTTCTACTAAAGAAAGGGCAGGAAGTCTTTGTTGGAGACTTTCTTTTCCTTCTTGGCTCATACAAAAACCTGACACTGTGTCCCGAATTCTAAAGTAGTCTAATTGTTCTAAGGTTTTGTGTTCCATTAATTCTTATTCTCCACAGAGTTGATGCAAAAAGTATGCAACTCCGTTTTCATCATTGGATCTCGTAATAAAAGATGAAAGAGCTTTTATTGTTTGGTTTGCATTTGCAACTGCTACTGGGTAACCTACAGCCTTCATCATTTCAATATCGTTGTTACTGTCCCCAATAGCACTAATTTGAGAAACAGAAAGACCTAAGTGTTTGCCTAGAGCTAGTAACCCATGCCCTTTATTAGCAAGATTACTACAAATTTCCAAGTTGTTTTTTTCTGCGGCACTAAGAAAGACAGGCAAGTGTTCAATTTCTTTCCATGCTTTATCTCGTTCTGGTATACTAGCAAAAAATACATGAATTTTATCTATTTTCACCTTTGTAGTTTCTAGAAACTCAGCCATAGGTTTAGGAGAAGGGGTTCTGGTTTTTTTTACTAAAGCTTGTAAATCAGGTAGGACAAAATGTTCCAAATTCTGTAACTGAGCTGGGTCATCCCAAATGTAATCAAGAGTAAATACTTCGAATAGGGCATCATATTTAGAAATAATTGTGTATAATTTTTGTACCAAAGTAATATCTAAAGAATTTTGTAAAATAATTTTACGGTTATGTAAATCTACTACTGATGCACCACCGTTGCAAATTGCAAAAGGCATGGTAGGTAATGCTGTACAGATTTCATCTAATTCGCATAAGGTACGACCTGTACAGGTCGCAGTAGTAATGTTGTGCTTTGCAGCTAGTGCAAAGGCATCTTTGGTTTCTTGTGTAATACGTTTATCTGATGTTACCAAAGTACCATCTACATCAATTCCTACAAGTTGTATGTTTTTCATTAATCTGTTAGTCAGCCCAAGATCCTGTATCTATTTCTTGGCAAATTCGTTGCCAACTTTCATATCGTTCTTGAGAGATTGCTCCTGTTTCTAATGCTTTTAAAATGCTGCATCCTGGTTCATGAGTATGGCTACAAGACATACCAAAACTGCAAGTACCTAAAAGTGGTTTCATTTCTCTAAAATAGAGAGCTAAATCACAAGATGCAATATCGTGTAATACAAATCGACGAACCCCTGGAGTATCAATTATGGACGCAATGGCTCCATGACGTCCTCCTAGTAAAGCTTCATTTAAATGTAAATGAAGTAAGGTTCCTTTTGTAGTAGTGTGAGTTCCTTTACCATATTTTTCTGATAAACTACCGGTTTTTAAAACACAGCTGGAATCTAGGACATTTACTAAACTGGATTTACCAACACCTGATTGACCCATCAATGCGCAGAGTTTTCCTTCCAAAAAATCAGCTAATTGAGGCGTTCCTTCTCCTGTTTTTGCAGAAACACGGAAAACCAAATATCCTAACTGTTCCCAGTTAACTAACCGGTCTTCTATTTGTGGATCAAGAGTGGCTAGATCGCACTTGTTGCATACAATTACAGGTTCAATGTTTTGATACTCTGCTTGTGCTAAAGCTCTATCGATAAAACGAGGTCTAAAAGGTGGTTCATCTGGTGTAGTTATACAAAGAATATAATCTAAATTTGCTGCAAGTAGTTGAGGAGAACGACCTTTTACATTCCAACGAACATATTCATTTTTACGAGGAATCAAATCTAAAATTTGACCACTTTCTTCGGTAAGTAGATCTTCAGCTATGAGTACAATATCTCCTGGACATAATGGATTATAATAACCCTGAGAAGCCTTTAATTTTTTACCTTTAATTGAGCATTGGCGTATGACAGAATCATCACATTCTACTTCAAATACATTGTTAGAGCCGTTAAGAACAAGTCCTTGCATAGAAAACAGTTTTACCGATTAAGCTTTCTGTGTCAAGTAAGACTATACGCTTGCATTAGGTAAGTGTTTAATATTATTAGTCAATGATTCTATTTTCTGAGTTCCCATACGATTTTCTGCTAATCTGCAAACACTCATTTTGTCAAAAATATCTGTTTCATAGCTAAAAGCATATCCGTAGGTAGTTCTATAAGTTTGCATAAATTTTGCACCATTACTTTTTTCAACCAGTTGAGTAAAAGTAAAAATAAGTTGTTTAAGTTTAGGTTCCATCATTTCTGTAGAAACTACTACAAATCGACTCTTACCAATTCGACCGATGCTTCCATAACAATCAAATACTCTTTTTAGTAATATGGCAAAATCATGTAACATGCTTTCTGCTGCAAATTGACCAAATTGATTTTCCGTTTCTTCAAAATTCAGTAAATCAAAAGTTAAAATAGAATATTCTTGTTCTGGATTAATCATAGCTTCTTCTGCAAAAAAACGAATTTTTTGGTATAAAGCATCACGATTATATACTCCAGTAATGTAGTCCAGTTTTTCTGTGGCTTCATAATTTGGAATAGAATCAGTCACATTTTCTTTAGACTGTACTGCAGGAATAACGGTAAAGTAACTTAATACACCGCTGAAAATAAATATAATTGCACCAAATGATAACAGACTGTTGAAAAGGAGAGGCATGTTCTCAAATACATATTTTTGAAATGCATATCTGATGATGTCTATGCCACAGAATCCCATAAGAACAAGGAATCCTATACTTAAAACAGATTGTCTAATAGGAGCTTGAATAAGTTGTTTTATTGTAATAAAAACTGCAAAACCAATGGAGAGACCCATTAAAATCTGCCAAACAGGTAATGAAGCAGGTAAATGAGCGATTCCAGTTATTTGGAAGCATAATGCAATAAAACAATAGGAAGAATAAACGGTAATAAGAGTTCTTTCAATCTTTTTTTCTAATGCAGTTTGAGCAATAAGGGAATCAAAAATGAAAAATAAACTTAAGGGTAGAGCATACAATGCTAAATATTCTAAATAAGAGTTAATAGTAAAATTAGAAGAAAATAATTGAATATAATTGTGATTACAAAGAACTCCCAATCCTGTCCATAAAGCAAATTGTGCTAATGCTATAAGAGGATAAATTTTTTTACCCTTATAAAGAATGCAACCTAAAAGCAGAGTGGCTAACACACCTGTTGTAATTAAGAAAACAGCACTTGTTAAGGTAAACTGATGTCGTCCAATAAAGTTCGGATATACAGAAGTTGCTTCCTCTATATGTACATCAGATATAGAGGAAAAAGCATTATTTTCAGTAGTCTGAAGTGTAACAGTAATTAAACTTTCTGGTTTTGCCTCAGATAAATCAATTAAATGAAAACCACTTCCTACATTGATGTTATTTTGTGCAATATCGTGACCATAAGAATACACCAACTGATTATCAATTTGTACATCAATTGTGGAATAAATGGTAGAAAACCATAATGTAGGGTTTGAATAAGAAAGAGTAGGATACTTATTTTGTAAAATTATGGTTTCACCTTTTTTCAAAGAAGAAAAAGCCAAAGTTCGCAAATTAGTATTTTTTGTTACCTCGTTTCCTCTGACAACTAACCAGCCAGAGTTAAAACTGTATTGTGAATCTTCAGCTACTTGATTTAATTTTACTTCGTAAGAGAGAATAAAACCAAAAATACAAATAGAAACAAGAAGAAAAACAAAATAACCCATTATTATTATTTTCTTATTTTTCATAGCATTATTTTTATATAAATATAGTGTTTATTGAGAAAGGTTTTTATTCCTTTTGCATTTCTTTAATAGTTTGGTAATAATCTGTCGG
>CALNCH010000026.1 GCA_937875245.1 uncultured Spirochaetaceae bacterium | reverse complement strand
GAGTTATGGCAGTAATTTTATTTGAATCTGTTTGAAATTGTGAAAAACATTAGGCTCTACTATGGATTCTACTTTTTCACAATTTCAAACAGATTCAAATAAAATTACTGCCATAACTCAGTCTGTTACAACCGCAATTAATGCAGATAAAAAATTAGTACAAACACAAATAGATAAGGTTACTTCCTTTACTTTAAAGGATGGTTTATCGATTATTACGGATACCTTTGATGTTGTAGCTTTAGATACTTTGGGAAAATACTATCCTTATGTACAACAAGTGCTAGGTTATGCAAAAACCATTAAAAAAAGCGATTCTAGCAAAGTAGATAAGAATACCAAAAAAGGTAGTCGCTTGGCAGGCCGGGATGTGTATTATTCAAAAGACGTATATCCTACTTTACTTTTGGAACGCATTTTTTGTTCAGGCCCCGGAATTGAAGTAAAAGCAGTAGATATTTCAAATGATGGAGATAAATGGGGAAAACCGGCGGTTTTGACGGGTAATTTATCTGAAAATAGCCGAAATCATTCTATTGTTGCTACTGTTGATGCTCGTTCAACTTCTACATCTCCTTTAGTTGTAGCTGATTATACAGGCAAAGGTTATAAAATCGATGTATCTGGAGAAAAAATATCTGCTACTTTAGGTTCCGATACTGCTATTAATGGTATTCCTTCTATGAATGGTGGAGGTACTGTGGGAGCTCGTATTACTGCTGACAGTGATGGTGTTTTTGGTGCAAAAGGAAATTTTGGATTAAACCCGGTAAAATTGGAGACTCCTTCATTTGAACCAGCCTTTGCTTCAAGAATGTATAATTCTGCTCTAAATTCTATTACTCAATTAAGTATTGGTTTTGAGGCAGGGTATAGTGCAGAAGAGGGTATTTCTTTAGATATTAGTTCTGATGCAGATAACTTGTTAGGAAAGGCTTTAACTAATATCTAAAGAAATAGAAGCAGTGTTAAAAGAAAAAACAAGTTCTTATTCTGATTCTTTAGTTCAATTTAAAAACCTTGAAGGTCAATTTGACACCATCAAGAATAAACTGAATCAGTCTCAAAAAGAGTTGGATGCAACAAAACAGGAAATTAACAATCGCATTACTAGTGTTGTTGATAAGGCAAAACAAGACGCTGTTAACGCCGCAGAATCTGCTATTACCGATTCTTTGAAAAAACTATTTTAGTTGTTATTTACAAGGTTAGGCCTATTCCTATTTTTGGCATTACAAAGGTATTAAACTCAAATGGTATATTCATATAAACAAAATCACAACCAAATTCTAGGAACATATGGTTTGCTGGATATATTTTAAAACTTCCAGACATAATCCATGAAAAATATCCCTTATTATGTATTGTGTCATGTAAGGACATATCACTTTTATTGTACATTTGACTATCTAAAAAACTTATTCCTATTCCAGCTTTTACATTGAAAGCTAATTTTTGGCTTATAATTTGTTTTTGATATTGTATTGCAGGATAAGCACTTACAATTTTCAGGTTTTGAATTAACAGGTCTGATTCAGCAACAAAAATTTTATAAGAGGCTGACAAATCTAAACCAAAAGAGCCAAAAGGGGTATTTATTGGAATAAAGCCTATAGATACTTGAACTGGGACTCCAATCGTAGAAAAATTACCATCTTGTAGTACCAAACCCCTTTCTGTGTAATATATGGGATACATAAGGCCACCAGAAAGATACCATTCTCTATTGTGCAACACTATAATTTTTACTACCTGATTCTTATCAATTAATTCTCTGGGGTTTTCCATGCAAATTTGGTAATATCCAGCTGTTATAGCATTGGGAAAAAAAAGGTTAATAATAGTGGAACTACCGGCATAAGAAACTATTTTGTAAGATAGGGGTATTTTGTTATCATTTTCATTGTTGGATAAAAAAAATGTTGTTTTGTCTAATAAACCTAAAACACTACAGAGCAATTCACTTTTTTGACCTTGTTGTAGGGATATTTCATTTTTCTGTATGGACAGAATTTGAGGTTTTACCGGAGGCTCTATGGGAATTGCGATTTCTTCCTGGGGTAAAAGGGTATTGCTATCTTCAGGTGGTGGCAGAATTTCTTGGGGTTGGTCATATACAAATTGAAAAGTTGTGTAATTTGTAAAAAAACCGCAGGGGTTTTCTAATCCTATATTAAAGGTACCTTCTGGTATTTCACTGTTTTCAAATATAACTTCAATTTTTGTATCAGAAAATTTAGTAATTTTTCCTGTATATTCTGTATTTGTTTCAAGATGGGTAAAAACAATAGCTGGGGTTTCTTCAAAATCAGTACCTGCAATAATTACCGTAAGGGTATCCCCAAAAAGAGGTTTTTTATTTCTTAATTCCACAGAGTCTATGGTTGGTTGTAATGCTTGTACTATTTCTAATGGATACCAATCTGTAGTTAAACTCAGGCGATTGAGTAAATCGTAAATTAATAAAGAGTAATAATACGTACCTGCTGGTAATGATACATCAATATAGGTATTTTTAGTTTCATAGGTGGTAATTTTTTTGTTTGAATCTTTTATTTGAATTTCATATCGCAAAACAGAATTATCACCTTCCCATTCTATACGCTGAACAAAATCTTTTCCAAAAGCACTAGAAATACAGGCTATAGTTAAGAGAAAAATAAAAATACAAGTATGTTTAATTTCCATATAGTTTTCCTGTAGGTTTAAATTTAAAAACAGGGGCTTTTGGAATAGGTATCTCAATAGTAAAATCGGAGGAAGAGGTTATTCCATTTTGTTCAACTTTCCAGACAAAAGTACCAACATCTAAAATAGACATATCTTTCAATATATATTCAGTTGTTGTTTTGGGCAGAGTGGTTTTCAAAACAACAACTGAATATATATTGAAAGATATGTCTATTTT
>CALNCH010000025.1 GCA_937875245.1 uncultured Spirochaetaceae bacterium | reverse complement strand
GGCAAAAATTGAAAAGCATAATGTAAAGCTTTTTCTCTTGTGCAATCCTCATAATCCTGGGGGAAGAGTATGGACAAAAACTGAATTAGAAAAAATTGGGACTATTTGTCTTAGACATAATGTAATGGTTTTTAGTGATGAAATTCATTGTGATTTTGTATGGGCTCCTAATGTTCATACCGTATTTGCTTCTCTTTCAAAAGAAATAGAACAGATTACTATCACTGCAACTTCTCCCAGTAAAAGCTTTAATCTTGCAGGACTTCAAGTCTCTAATATTTTTATTGCCAATAGCGATATACGTGATAAGTTCAAACTCGAAAGATCTAAAACAGGTTACGATGAGCCAAACACATTAGGACTTGTTGCAGCTGAAGCAGCCTTTCGAAAAGGAAACCCTTGGCTTACTGAATGTAAAAAAGTAATTTATGACAATTTAGTATTTGCATCAAACTACTTAAAAAATGCTAATATTAACCTAAAAGCAGCTGTTCCTGAGGGTACATATCTTTTATGGGTAGACTGTTCAAATCTTCCCTTTGATGATGCTGAACAAAATCGTCGTATTGTTGAAGAGGGAAATCTCTGGCTTGATAGTGGACATATTTTTGGGATAGAGGGACAAAACTTTCAACGAATCAATGTAGCTACCAGCCCTCAATATTTAGAAAAAGGCTTAGAAGCTTTTGTAAAGTGTTTGAGTAATGAGTAAATCCTCTTTTTTATCCTCACATACTAATTTTTCAAGCTTTTTAATTTTATGTTAGTTAACCTTAAAAACTGCACTTTACTCCTCCGTTGATTAAGAACAAATCTTTTGGATTCTTTGGTCCACATACTGCTGATACAGAAAGAGCTGTATGTGGGATTGGTTCCCAAGATAAGCCGGTACCTAAAATATGAGTAAAAGTATTGGAACTTGTTAAATCGGTTGCAGAAAACATATAATAGGCGTCAAGTGTTAAACCTGATAACAACTCATAAGAAAGCAATCCTACGACAGAAAGTGTTTTTTCAAGTGGGTAATAAAGTGATTCAACACGGCTGGTAAGAGAATGGTTTGCAGTATCGGTTTGAACAGTAAATATTTTATTCAATCCAAGGGATACATTCCATAAACTCTTATTAAACTCCAATTTGCTATCTACCAATTCATCAAAACCGATTGAGGAACACAGATTGTAATCTGCCCAAAGGTTTCCATCTAAGGATAGACTGCTTTGTATTTTTTTAGCGTCCCCCTGAATAAGAAAAGCAGCTTCAACTGATTCAATAATAGGATTATATAGTCTAAATAAGGTTTTTAAACCAGCCCGGCCAAACTCTGAATTCTGTTCAATATCAAAGGGAAATACATAAAAAACATCTGCGGTAAAAAAATCAGCTGTATTGAACTGCACATTAGCAATCCAGTCTGTAAAGCCCCGCAAATCATCAAGGCCCATAGAACTAATACCTGTTGCATTTTCTAATAAATCAGTGGGAGAAACCAAATCTCCTGCATTAAAAATTAATCCGAATCCCATAGAGAAAGGTTGTTTTCCCACATTAATTCTGAAATCGGTAGAATCAGACACTGGAAGACGAAGTTTTGCATATGCCTTTGTTAATTCTGATGAAGAATTGGAGGAAGCAGGAGAGGCAACTGTTTTAGAAATACTAGAAACAGAATAGAGCCCTTCAAGGTTAATTTTCAGTGCATCGGAGGCACTTGTATTAAAAGACAGTTTTACATCAGCACTATTGGTAAATGCTTCTATAGGATTTTTTGAAACATATCCTGATGATACAGATACAGTTCCCCCTAGTTTTGTTTTTACACTCTGACTATATAAAGGAACACACAAACCTAACAAAAAAAGTATACCGATAGTGTTGTAATAATTTTTTTTCATTTTTTTTCCTTACAGAAAATTCTGCTACAACAAGATTTTTTTTACCAACTAAGATTTGATCGTGAAAAGGTACTTTCAGCCACAGGAATATCCATTTGAACTGATTGAATAGCCATAGTAGTAGTACTATTTTTTTTCAATAAATTGGTCATTTTACCCTGCATTGCTATAGTATATTTTCCTATTTTCTTAAAATCCCAAGACAAACTTTCACTGAGAGGTTTTCCACTTGCACTGTAAACAATGGACTTTACTTCTACAAATGAATTCTTATCAATCCACAGTTCTTGCTTTTGATACAACTGCTTTTTTGTTTTTGCAGTTAACAAGAGGTGATAACAGTCTCTTCCATCAATGGTTTCACTTCCTAGTAACTCACCAGTGTAGTTTGCAAGTATTCCATTTTCCCCTGTTAAATCTTCATAACTAAAGTCACTTCCCATTACACTGTCTTTTAGAGCCGATCCTTGTAATCGCATCACTTCTTCTGCCTCTGGAAAATATAAATATATTGAGTTTTCTAAACGAAGTATTTTTTGCCCCTGATCAGGACCTGCGGTAACAACGATAAGGGTGTCACCGTTTTTTCTTGACCAAGTTTCAAACTCCTGAACAGTTGATCCAAATTTATCAGTAATGGTAATAACAGCTTTCATGTTTACCGTTTCAGAAACTCTGTTATCTTTATATTTTTTCATTATATTTTCTACATTGTCGTTCTGAGCAAATAAGATTCCACTCAAGGTAAGAAAAACACTTACCCATCTCATTTTTTTCATTATCATTGCCTCCTAATTTTCATTTCTCAAAGCTTCTGATGGTTCTACTTTCAATGCCATTCTTGAAGGAATGATGCATGCTATAACTGCTACCGCAAAACCAGTAAAACCAAACTCAAAGTACTTTCCTAAACTCAAATGTGGATACAACATCATTTTTAAGCTGAATCCTTCCATTACTTCATAAGCAGAGTTAGCCAAGTTTATACCATGTGTTCCTGTTATATTTACAACTAAAGCTCCCAGCAAAGTTCCTAATATAGCCGCGATAGCAGAAACAAAAATCGTTTCTAGCAAAAATAGTAACTGCACGGAACGTGGAGTCATACCAAGAGATAAAAGAGAGCCTATTTCCTTTTTTCTTTCCATTACACTCATCATTGTACTGTTAAAAATAACAGTGGAAGCAAGCATAAAGAAGATAAGGGCACAGACAAAATATATTAAATCTGCAAATTGAATCATGCTAGCAAAGGCAGTACCCTTAAGCCACGGAGTCATTTCTAAACCTTTTAAATCATCATTTGCCTGTAATCGAGATAAAACAGCCTCTGTTAAGCTATTGTTTTCCCAATCTTCTGTAAAAACTTGAAGCTCAGAAGCATTTCCATTCATCCGAAGAATTCGAGATAATTCAAGAAAATCCATAAAAATATAGTCCCCTGAATAGTCACCATTAGACAAATGAACAATCGCTCCAATTGTTACTGTTGAAGCATTTGTCCCGTTATTTGCAGTACGAACCATAAAGGTAAATTTATCCCCAGCATCAAGTCCCTTATTTTTAGCAAAACGATCGGTAACAATTACTTTTTTAGGGTTTAAATAAAGGTCTTCAAAATTTCCTGCCACTAGCTGGTTATCTTTATCCCTAAGAAGGTAATGGGTTTGTAGATTTATACCTAATACAGGACTAATAGTTGTTTCTCCATCTTTATATACGGCAATACCACTAGATATAACTGGTTCTACCTGAGTAACTCCTTCTACCTGTAATAGTTGCTCAATAACAGAAGAAGTATCTTCAATATTAAGTGACAAAGGATTTATTCGCTCATTTTTTGTATACTCAGGATTTCTTACTCGTATAGTTCCAAACTGATGATGAACAATGTTGAACTTCATATCATCCATGGAGCCATATTCCATTGCCATCCAAAAACAGATAACAAAGGAAACTAAAAAAAGAGCTCCCCCAGATAAAACAGTACGTCGCTTATTTCGTTTAATATTTTTCCATGCCATATTGCAAAGTAAGCTAAATGTTTTCATTATTATACCTTCCTAAATATTTCTGCAGTTTCCTCTTTTACGGTGGATACTGCGGGAATGTATGAAGCAATGGCACAAACAAGGAGTGAGCCAAGAGAAATACTTATAAAACCTGATAAATTCCATCCAGATTTCATAATTCCTGAAATACGATAACCAATATCAACTTCCCCAAGCATGTTTGTAAAATCCAAACCGTAAACTGACAGAGGAATATTTGCTATAAAAGCAATAATCATACCAAGAATACACCCTACGATACCTATAGAGATACCTTCGTACATAAAAAGACGTAAAATATAAAAGTGTGTATATCCCATTGCTTTCAGCATAGCGATCTCATTTCTACGTTCAAGAACACTCATGAGCATGGTATTGCTTATTCCAACTGCTGCAACTATAAACATAAAAAACATTAGTACTGATGTAAGATTGGAGTACAAAGCCTGAATGCTTATCAAGTCCCTTTCTATTTGAGACCAAGAATAGAGCTCTGTATTTTCAGGCAGAAGTAAGGATTGAGAAAGCTTTGTAAAGTTTTTATCTACTGTTGATTGGCTTCCCAAATCAATACTAATTGCTGTTACATCACCTTCCATTTCAAGCATCTGATCAAGAAAATCAATATCCATATACACATGATTCATATTCACATTTATATCTGGAGTTTGAATTATTCCAATAATAGGTACATCCATTGTTTGGGTAAAACCACCCTTCCCTTTGCATTGGACAGTAAGGTAGTATCCTGGTTCAGCATTCATATCTTGAGCTATCCAGCTTCCAATTATTACTCCACCAAAAGATTTATCTTCTTCTGTAAACCAACGTCCCTGTTCTATTTTTGTAGAAGTTAAAAAAACATCCTTGGATTTTTCAATATCAACTCCTATCAATACAGAACTGATGCTCCCACTTGCAGGAAAATAATCTTCATTAAAGTAAATTTCAGAAGAGGCAAATACCTGGGGCGTATATTTCTTCTTTTGTTTATCTAGCTCTGAAAATATTTGTTGTTTTTCTTCTGCACTTATTAGATAATTAACAGGGTACTTTTCTCTTTCTTCAAAATATCCTTTGGCAAATATTTTTGCACCCCCAGTTTCATAATCAAGAAGATTTTGAAGACTTTCATTATCCATTCCAAATAAAAGAGCATCCATCAAAATGGTAAAAAACACACCGAAAGCTATAGCACTTGCAGTAATAAGAGTGCGTCTTTTATACCGGAATATATTTTTCCATGCCATTTTTATTATCATAACGAACCTCTCATCCTTGATTTTCGATTTTTCCATCCCGAAGGGAAATAATACGCCGTACCGTTTTCATTACCAACTGGTCGTGGGTGGAAAAAAGGCAAGTAATATTGTGCTTTTCATTTAACTCTGACATTAATTCCAAAATCATTTGGCTATTCTTGGAATCAAGGTTTGCAGTAGGTTCATCCGCAAGTATTACAGCAGGTTCTTTTACAAGAGCACGGGCAATTGAAATTCGCTGTTGTTGACCACCTGAAAGTTGAGAAGGCAATCTGTCTTGTTTACCATCAAGGTCTACTTCTTTAAGTATGTCATAAGACTTACTACGTATTTCTTCTTTAGAATATCTACCTGAAAGTTGAAGTGCCATTTCCACATTTTCTTGAGCAGTTAACACAGGAAAAAGATTATAGCTTTGAAAAATAAAACCTATTTTATCTCGTCTAATTATTGTTTTTTCTTTTAAATCCATAGTAGCAATATCAGAGTCATCAATATAAATATGTCCCTTGGAAATTGAATCAAGACAGCCTATTAAGTTTAAAAGAGTAGTTTTTCCACTTCCAGAAGGGCCGGCTATTGCAGTAAACTCTCCTTTTTCAAAATTACACGATATCCCGTCAAGTGCATGAACATCTAGTTCATTTTCCATAATTTCGGCTTCACGAAATTTGTTTCTCTTTTTTTTCAGTGAATTGGCAGGGTAGATTTTATACACATTTTGCACACTTACAATTGGGGTACTCATAAATAAGCTCCTTCGCTTTTTACAGAAAAATCAAAATAGCAAAAAAAAATCAGATACATGCTGCATCTGATTTTTCTTCATCGAGACACAGCGACTGACAACCTTAAGGGTTTACTCAATCACAAGTCTCGTTTTTTAACGGTATACCAGGTATCTAAACCATCATGTTGACATACCGGTGTGCAAAATAACAGCACACTAACTACTCCCTTGTAATAATGTAACTTTATCATCCACTATATATTTTGTCAATGTTTTATCTTTTTCATCTTATTTAAAATAAAAACCGGAGGTACCAAAAGACCTTGATACCTCCGTAAAACGAAAGAAAACAATGTTGGGGAATACAATACTCCCCATTTAGGAGAAAATTTAAACTTTCATACGTCTTGCACGAACGTCAAATAATACCGCTAAAATAAGAACAGTGCCTCGTACCATATACTGATATGAGATACCAATGTTCATCAAGTTCATTCCATTGGATAATGCAGACATTACCAATGCACCAATAATGGTTCCTGTTACACGACCAACACCACCGGATGCTGAAACACCACCGACATAACATGATGCAATAGCATCCATTTCAAAGGCGTTACCGGCTGTTGTTGTAGCAGACTGAAGACGAGCAGTGAACAATATACCTGCAAGACCTGCAAGTGTTCCCATAGAACAGAATACAAGGGTGGTTATTTTTTGGACACTTATACCTGAAAGTTCTGCAGCTTCTGGATTTCCACCAACTGCATAAATATGACGACCAAGAACAGTATTGTTTGTAAAAAAATGGTACACTCCAAGAACTGCAATTACTATTACTACCGTCCATGACAGACCATTATAATTTGCAATTTTCCAAGAAAAGAATAAAATTAAAGCCGAAATAAAGATTAATTTGTAGATAAACATATCAAGAGGAAGATCCTGCAGTTGATATTTTGCTCTTTTCTTTCTATTTAATACTGCAGAAACAAGCAGATATACAATAAGTAATAAACCAAGTACCACTGTTAAAACATGGATACCACCTTCACCGAAAATATCTGGGATAAAGCCATTACCAAGTGCATTAAAAACCTCTTTTTTTACAATAATAGTACCGGTTCCTTCTGTAACTCGAAGCAGTGCTCCCCGGAAAATGAACATTCCAGCAAGGGTTACTACGAAGGCGGGAACTCCAAACTTTGAAACAAGTGTACCTTGATAAAAACCAATGCAAAGACCAATAAGCATTGCTCCAATTACTATAAAGATAACAGGAATTCCAGGAAAGTTTCTCATTACTAAGGCCGCAATTGCTCCAATAAATCCGGCTGCAAAACCAACAGAAAGGTCGATTTGTCTAATAATTAAAATTAAGGTCATTCCTATTGCTAAAACAGCAACATAACCTGTTTGATCAAAAAGATTGCTTAAATTTCGGGGAGTCATAAAGATTCCACCCGTTGTTATGGTAAAAAAAATCATTACTGCCATGAGGGCAACGAACATACCGTATTGTGTTGCATTCTGTTTTAAAATTCTAAAGTTCATTTTTTATTCTCCTTAGTTATCTGTAGCGAGAGCCATTATTTTTTCTTGGGTTGCTTCTGCACCACTCATTTCACCGGCAATTAATCCCCCGGAGACTACATATATACGATCGCTCATACCTAAAATTTCAGGAAGTTCGGAAGAAATCATAATGATACTCATACCTTGTTCCACTAAGGTATTCATTAGTGTATAAATTTCGTACTTTGCACCAACATCAATACCTCGTGTAGGTTCATCGAGAATTAACATATCTGGTCTAACCATAAGCCATTTTGCAAGTGAAACTTTTTGTTGATTTCCACCAGATAGTTTATTAACCTGAGCATCTACTGAATGAGTTTTAATTCTTAAATCTTTACAGTATTTTTTACTTATAACAATTTCTTTGTTTTTATCTATGATTTTTTTGTTCACCAAATGTTCAAGGGAGGCAATAGAAATATTTTGTTTTACATCCTGAGCAAGTATAAGCCCATCCCTCTTTCGATCTTCAGAAACATAGGCTATTCCGTCTTTAATGGCCTCTTTTGGGTGTTTATAGGATTTCTCCTTACCGTTTCGCAAAATGGTACCTTCAACTTTGTATTTTCGTGGATTACCAAAAACACTTAGAGCAAATTCTGTCCGACCTGCCCCCATAAGTCCAGCCAGTCCGAGAATTTCACCCTTACGTACGTTAAGATTTATCCCCTTTAGAAGCTGGCGTGAAACATTGTAATCATATACTTTCCAATCTTTTACTTCAAAAGTCACTTCTCCGATTTCAATCTTTTCACGTTTTGGATAAATATTTTTTATTTCTCGCCCTACCATGTGCTTGATAATGATGTCTTCTCTGATTTCCGACCGAGGCAAAGTTGCAATAGTTCTTCCATCTCGAATAACTGTTACGGTATCTGCAATCTTC
>CALNCH010000024.1 GCA_937875245.1 uncultured Spirochaetaceae bacterium | reverse complement strand
GCGGTTCGTTTTCTTTTAGGGAGAAATTGTCAGTTAAAGTACGGAGCAAGGCTTCTCAATTCAGTGCTAGGAGACAATTCTACTGTTTCGTGTTGCGAGTTATTAAATAACTTAATTTTCCCCTTCCACGAACAACATCACAATACTTCTTTTCTTATTGCAACTACTATTCAAGGGCAGTCTAATATAGCCGCCGGTTCAACTATTGGTTCAAATCATAATTCCCGTAGTCCCGACGGAGAAATATTTGCAGGTCGTGGTTTTTGGCCAGGCCTCTGTTCTGATTTCAAACACAACAGTAAATTTGCTTCCTTTAGTTTGATTTCAAAAGGTTCTTATCCTTATGAGCTCAATATTACCTATCCTTTTAGTTTAGTGGCTACAGAAGGAGCTGAGCAACCAATTAATATCATGCCGGCATATTGGTTTATGTACAATATGTTTGCGGTTGCACGTAATAATTCTAAGTTCAAAAAACGTGATAAACGAGTAATTAAGGAACAGCATATTGAAACTGATCCTTTGGCCCCAGATACAATGCAAGAAATTTTATCTTCTTTGGATAGGATAATTACCCTTACCTCTCGTTGGCTAAAAGCAAATGATCCTTGGTTTGCAAATAAGTCTGATAATTTATATCAGATGGCAAAGGATTATTTACACCAAAATCCTGAGACAGATATTGTACTAAAAGATGATCAGTGTATGAAAAAGCATGGTGCTTTGATTATCAAGCCTGCAAAAGGATATAAAGAATATCGAAAAATGGTTAAGTATTTTGCAGTAAGAACTTTATTTGATTATGCCCAGCAACAAGGGATAGAAAGTCTGACTAAAGAGGAACTAAGCAAAATAGAAGAGTTGCCTTTATACACTATGTGGCAAAATGTGGGTGGACAAATTATTCCAGAAGAAAAACTTAATGATCTTTACGATGCTATAAAGACAAAGAAAATTACTTCTTGGAACCAAGTGCATCAGTTTTATGACCAATGCCAAGAGCAGTATTTACAGTATAAAACTCGTTATGCCTTGTATTTATTGGAACAACTCTATTCTGCTGCTGTTTCGACTTTTACCTCTGTCATATACAGTGACATATTAAGTGATGTGTTGATAGTATCAAACTATATGTATGAAAGCTCAATTTCTTCAAGACAAAAAGATTACACAGATTTCTTTAGAACTACCACTTTTAGAACAAAAGAAGAAATGACTGCTGTAATCGGCCGTCTAGAAGATAACGACTTTTTACAGCAGTTAGAAAAAGAAACTGAATCTTTGAACAAAGAGTTGGAAACTTTGTTCAAAAACTTAGGTTAATTTGTATTACAGGGTCAGTTGGTTTACAGCGCTTACAACAGCGTTGATTCCAGCTCGACCAATGTTTGAACTTCGCCCACAGCCCCAATATTTTTTTCCATCTTCTAAGGTAATTTCAATATAAGCCATAGCATCTGTATCAGTTCCTGTACCAATTGAATGCTCATGGAAAGCACTGATAGAGAAGGTAGGTATAGGAGTTTGTCTCAGAGCTGCAACAAAGGCATCAAGAGGACCATTTCCCTTATCTCCGATAGCAAAGGACTCTCCCTTCCATGTAATGGAAGCACGGCACATAACCTGAGTTTGTGGTGTATCCCCTTCGCTGGTATTTGTAGCACCGTCAACATGGGTTTCTGCCAAATCAAGAATGTTAAGTAATGAACGAGCTTCAATCCATTGCTTTTTGAAAATACTTAAAATCTCAGAAGGAGACAATTCTTTTTGGGCTTTATCTGCGGCCCCGGTAATAACTGCACCAATAATTGGATGCATTGCTTTTGGTGCAAAAATATCAAAATTATGTTCCAAAATCCAAGCCGCTCCACCTTTTCCACTCTGGCTGTTAACACGTATAATTTCCTCGTATTCCCGTCCAATATCATGGGGATCTAAAGGTAAGTATGTTACATCCCATAGGATTTCTTTATCCGCTTTAACCACAGCTTCCGCATTGTCCATGGTTGCACCCATAGCTTTAACTGCTTGTTCAATTTTTGTAGCCCGAGCTGACAGTGCCTTTCTGATTGCGTCTTGATGAGAACCACTAAAGGCTGTAAATACCAGTTCTCCGGCATAAGGATGGCGAGGATGTACACTCATACCAGTAAGACGAGTGTATGCTTCTGTAAGTGTGTTGATATGAGAAAAATCTAATTTTGGGTCAATACCTTGAACATACATATTCATTGCTGTAGTAATAATATCCAAGTTACCAGTACGTTCTCCATTACCAAAAAGAGTACCTTCTACACGGTCAGCTCCAGCCATAAGAGCCAATTCACAAGATGCAACACCAGTACCTCTGTCGTTATGGTTGTGCAAACTGATAATCACAGAATCGCGATTGGTGATGTGAGTGCAAAAATATTCAATTTGGTCTGCGTGAAGGTTAGCGGTTGAACATTCTACCGTGGTAGGTAAGTTCAAAATAATTTTTTTATCAGGACTAGCGCCCCAAGCTTTTTTTACCGCTTCACAAACTTCTACTGCATATTCTATTTCTGTTGTTGAAAAGCTTTCAGGAGAATATTCAAGTTGAATTTCAGTATCTGGAATTATGTCCAAATACTTTTGAACACAGTGAACACCTTCAATAGCAATTTGAGTAATTTGCTCTTTTGACATATTAAAGGTGTAAACACGTTGGGAAGGAGATGTTGAGTTGTAAATATGAAAAATAGCTTTTTTAGCACCCTTCAAACATTCCATAGTCTTTTTTACCAAGTGATCTCGAGCTTGGCACAAAACCTGGACTGTAACATCTGAGGGAATACGATTTTCTTCGATTAAGCGACGTAAAAAATTATATTCAGTATCTGAGGCACTGGGGAACCCTATTTCAATTTCCTTAAAACCAACCTTAACTAGAAGGTCAAAGAATTCCAATTTTTGTTCAACATTCATGGGAACAGCTAAAGCTTGGTTTCCATCTCGTAGGTCTACAGATACCCAAATAGGTGCTTTTTCAATGGTCTTGTCAGGCCAAGTGCGATTCACCAAGGGAATCTTTCCAAACGGTACATACTTTGACATATCTTCTCCTTATAAACTCCCTGTTAAGGGTTGGGCATGGATGCCCAAGATAATGAGTTTGCAACGCAAACTCGTAAGATAATTTGTACAAGGAAGTACAAATTATCGACTCTCCTTAAAACTCCGCGTTAGCGGTTGGGCATGGATGCCCAAAATCAAGAGTTTGCAACGCAAACTCGCGAATACTTTGTACTTTTTAGTACAAAGTATTAAAACTCCCTGTTAGCGGTTTGTTATCTATGGTGATAACAAAAAAAAAGCCTGCTACCGATTAGGCAGCAGGCTTGTTATGTACTTACTAAGAATTACACAGCACCATTGCTTTGTCGGCATGAAGAGAAGATTGATAGTAGTAGTAGCTGTGATTTGTAATTCATAACTAGGATTATATGAATATTATATTTGAGTGTCAAGTAAAAAAAATAAAAATATACTGTAAAAATGTAGTATATATGTATTTCGCTATAAAAAAAATCGGCTCTGGAAAACTTCCAAAGCCGATTAAAAAAAAGGAGAGGAGGAGGTCACAAAAAGATTCAAGAAGTGTTGGTCTTCCTAAAAAAAAATCTTTCTGTTCTATGCCTTTCGGCACTATTGCTGTTGCTTTACACTATAACAACCACTCTCCCAAATAAAGGTTACAAAAAAATTTATTTTTTTACACGGAAAATTGTCGCGGTTAAAGCATCCAATTTTACTGATTTTGATGAAAGTTTAACGCCCTCTGGTTTTGCAATTGGAGTAGTTCCTGCTTGTTTTGCATCAACTAATACTTCTGCTTTTTTAACAGTATCTGCAAATTTTACAGTTGCTGATTTTTCTCCAGCATTCATAACAACATACCAATCGTAGCCTTCAACATCAGAAATTTTGTATGCCATAATTGCAGGATTGTTATTAATTGCATCTTCAAGAAGTGTAATCTTTTCGTTTACAACAGCCATTGAGCCCAATCTGAAGGTAGTGCTTGCTTTGCGTAATGCAATTAAGCCTTTGGTGTAATCTTGAAGATTTTTATAATCTGCATCAATATTCCAAAAAATCTGGTTTACATTATCAGCTGAATCATAACTGTTTCGTACAAAATTTCCAATTTTTTCAGTTGTTGCGAATTCTCCCGGTTTTGAACGGCCTTTTTCTTGTCCAGCATGGACAAATGCAATACCTTGAGAAGTAAGAGCAAGGAAGTTACCCATTTTAATTCGTCTGATTATTTCTGCCTTACCTTTTGATGTTGATTCATTTAACTTAGCATTGTGTACCACACTGTCATGTAATGTTAAACCGTCATGGGCAACAATATACTGAACGTTATCTCCTGGATCGTCAGCACGATAATTAATCATAGGTTGGCCAATAATATTATTGAAGAATGAAAGAGTCCCTGGGAAGCTTTTTGTGATAAATCCCTGTCCCTGCTCATTGTATCCGCCTGCTTTTACAGCATCTCGGAACTCATCATTAAATACTGCAATACTATCTGTTTTAACCATATATTTTTGGTCTAAGGCAACTGTGTCAGATGGTCCATTATACATTTTCCATCCCTCACCAATAAATAAGGTATCTTTATTTATAGTAGCGCAATTATTATATGTTATAAGCATTGTTTCAGAATCTGTTAGTCCCATTAAGTCAAAACGGAAACCGTCAACTTTATATTCCTCTACCCAATAACGGGTTGAATCAACAATTAATCGGCGAGCCATATCACGTTCAGATGCAATGTCATTACCACAACCTGAGTTTGAAGTTAATGCACCATTCTTTGTACGGAAAAAATAACCTGGAACAATTTGATCTAAGAAAGATGTATTAGCCATATGGTTATATACAACATCAAGAAGAACACCTATACCTAATTTATGAGCTTCGTTTATCAAAGTTTTTAATTCAGAAATACGGGAAAAAGGATCTTCTGGATTACTTGCATACCAACCTTCTGGAGTGAAGTAGTTATGAGGATCATAACCCCAGTTGTAATTGTTATTATTTGCTGTTCCTGAATCTTCATAATCCTGATTTGTTTCGTCTGTAAAGTAAAAGTTTAATACTGGCATTAATTGAATATGAGTAATTCCTAATTCTTTAAGATAAGGAAGCTTTTCAATAAATGCTTTATAAGTACCTGGTATATTTTTTACATTTGCATCTGGTGCAATTGTAAAATCTCGAACTGATACTTCATAAATAATAGCATCTTCTCTTTGTGCCAGTGAAACATAATCTGTTGTCCATCCACCTTCTGGTTGTGCTTCTGGGCTATTTAAATCAACTATAGCAGCACGACCAGAACCACCTTGGTTACGATAGGCTGCCATTGATTTTGCATAAGGATCCAAAGCTTTGTTTGTACCTAAGGCATTGGTGATTTCGATGTCATAGAACCAACCATGAACAGCGTCTGTAAAGGTGCAAGACCATACACCAGAGTTTTTATCAAAGGTGAGTGGGTATGATTTATCAGGAGTAGCTGATTTATAATCCTTGTAAAGGTTTAGAACGGCTTGAGAACTAGTAGGAGCCCATAAATTAAATACTGCTTTTCCAGTTTTAGAGTCATAGTTCATTCCAAGTTCAGTGTTTTCACTTGGTAATGTACCTTGAACTGATTTCCATGCATATTCAGCCATATCAATATCTTTAGGTGCTTCAAATACTGGATGAGAAATTACTAAAGAAGAGGAAGGTGAAATAGGTTCTGCTAAACTTATTGTAACACGTCGAGCATAGTTAAATTCTCTGTCTTGGTTTGCATTTACTGCATCAATAACATTTAATTCTTTTCCAGAAACTTTATCCATTACGAGGAAACCTGAGTTACCTTGTTTTGTGTCAAGACCGTAATTATGACTTAAAACAACAGTAAGGGTTGTAGCATCTGTTACAGTAGCAGTGGCAATTTTTGGTTTGTAAGCACCTGCACTGTATGTTTCAGAGTCTCCTTGAAAAACAATACAAGCATTTGCAACATTTACGTTCCAAAATCGGTCTGCATCACCATCTTTAGTCCATCCTTCGTCTTTACGAACGATTAAACCACAATTGCCCTCAGCATCCACAATTTTGTTTCCACCAGTAGTAGAACCGTCAAGTTTGAATCTCATATATCCAATGCCATCTTCTACTTTCCAATCTTGAGAGTAAGGGAATAATATGCTGCCGTCTCCACCGGTTTTAGGCCATATCCAAAGAGCCCAACTGTCATAGCTCTTGTCTTTACGAACATACAAAATAGCAAATTCATCATCTGCAATTTGTAATTTGTTTTTTACTTGAATAGCTTTTTCTAAATCGTCGTTAGCCTTACTATCCCAATAACCTGGTTCAACTTTTTTTCCTGTTTGTGCAAAAAGGGAACACATAAGTGCTAAACAAAAACATAAAGCAGAAATTCTTTTTTTCATTTTTCCTCCTGAAGTATTCATTAGTAAAAACACTTCTTCTATATTAATTAACCGATTAACTAAAACGGTTTATATAATTAAAATAGTATCTCACGATTTTTTATAGGTGTCAAACTTTTTTAGATTTTGATAGATTACTTTACCAAACAAGGTAAAAACACTATACTCAATTTTGTACTGGTTACAGTTACCCTCGTCTGAGTGGGGAAATGTTACTCATGTCTTTTTACAGACCTTTGTCTGTCCAATTTTTTACAATTTTTGAGGTATTATATGGAAGTTCGTGTTCGATATGCACCTTCCCCAACAGGAATGCAGCATATTGGTGGTGTTCGTACCGCCTTGTTTAATTATCTGTTTGCACGTGCAAATGGTGGCAAATTTATCCTTCGTTTGGAAGATACGGATCGTACTCGTTACGGTGAAGAATATGTACAGAATTTATACGACACATTGGATTGGTTGAATATTCAGTGGGATGAAGGTGGACCAAAAGGTGGAGAATATGGTCCTTATGTTCAATCAGAACGTTTTGACTTGTATAAGAAATATGCCATGGAACTGGTAGCAAAAGGTGAAGCCTACTACTGTTTCTGTGATGCAGAACGCCTTGATCGTATTCGTGCTCTTCAAACAAAAAACAAGATGCCTCCAGGGTATGACAGAAATTGCCGCCACTTAACTCCAGAAGAAGTACAAGAAAATTTAGACTCTGGTAAACCTTATGTTATTCGTTTAAAAGTACCCATGGAAGGAGTAACTCGTTTTCATGATGCTTTATTAGGTGATATTGAATGGAAAAATGAAGATATCAGTCCTGATCCAGTCTTATTAAAAAGCGATGGATTTCCAACTTATCACTTGGCCAATATTGTTGATGATCATTTTATGAAAATAACCCATGTTATGCGTGCTCAAGAATGGATTCCTTCAACTCCATTACACGTACAGATGTATCGTGCTTTTGGCTGGGAACATCCAGAGTTTTGTCACTTACCAATGGTAAATGGTTCCGATGGTCAAAAGTTATCAAAACGACATGGGGCAACTAGTGTTAACGAATTCAGAGCTAGAGGTTATATTCCTGAAGCCTTAGTAAATTATGTAGCTATGTTAGGTTGTTCTTACGAAGATGGTCGAGATATGTATCCTATGGAAGATCTTGAAAAACTTTTCAAAATTGAACACTTAAATAAGGCAGGGGCTGTTTTCGATTACAAGAAATTGGAATGGTTTAACGGCCAGTATATGCGTCTTATGAGTGATGAAGAATTACTTAAACGAGTACTTCCCTTTATTACTGGAACAGGAGATGCAGCTCTTCCTTGTAATGTGAGTGAACAGTTTCCTGCCCCAAAAGTTGGTCCTGAATATTCTGGAATAGCTTACGATGAAAAGGGTAATCTTTGTATTGCACCAGCTGCTTTGGCTGAAGGCGCAGATAATTTATCTGATGCTGAAATTCGTGAAAAACTTATGGCTCTCATGCCTTTAATTAAAGAACGATTGCATTATTTAACTGATGCCGCAGAGATGGTAAGCTTTTTGTTTAAAAACGTAGCAGTACCACCAGAAGACCAGATTATTCCTAAAAAATTAGATGCTACAAAAACAAAAGAAGTGTTGCTGACCTCTATTGATTTTATTAGAGCTTTACCTAGTTTAGATCATGAAGCACAAGAAAACTTAGCAAAAGAATATGCAGAAAAATTAGGTATTAAACTTGGTGATTTTATGATGCCTATTCGTATGGCAGTCACTGGATCGAA
>CALNCH010000023.1 GCA_937875245.1 uncultured Spirochaetaceae bacterium | reverse complement strand
ATCTGCTACTTCTCGTGCAAATCCCATTTCGTGGGTTACACAAACCATAGTCATACCTTCATCAGCTAATTGTTTCATAACAGCTAAAACTTCACCTACCATCTCTGGGTCTAATGCAGATGTTGGTTCATCAAAAAGCATTACATCAGGATTCATGGCTAAAGAACGGATAATAGCAATACGTTGTTTTTGTCCACCAGATAATGTAGAAGGATAGGAATTAGCTTTTTCTGGTAATCCGATACGTTCCAAAAGCTTCATTGCATTTGCTTCAGCTTCTTGCTTTGTTTGTAATTTTAATGTTACTGGTGCCAAAGTAATATTTTGTAAAACTGTTAAATGAGGAAATAAATTAAAGTGTTGAAACACCATTCCCATTTTTTGACGATGTATATCTATATTTGTTTTTTTATCAGTAATATCAACACCTTCAAATAAAATTTTTCCACCAGAAGGTTGCTCTAATAAATTGAGACAGCGTAAGAAAGTACTTTTTCCAGAACCGGAAGGTCCTATTACAACAACTTTTTCACCCTTTGCAATAGTTGTGGTTACGCCTTTTAACACCTGTAAATCACCAAAATCTTTATGTAAATTACTAACTTCTATCACTTCGGGCCATCCTTTTTTCTAAAATTGCAAAGAGTTTTGTAAGTCCCAAAGTTAAACATAAATACAAAACTGCACAAGTAAGAAGTGGCATCCAAGCATTGTAAGTAGCATTACGAATCATGTCACCAGCTTTAGTTAAATCCATTACTGCAATAAAACTTGCAACAGAAGTTTCTTTTATAAGAACAATAAATTCACTTGTATATGTAGGAAGAACAGCTTTTGCTGCCTGAGGAAGTACAATTTTGTAAAGGGTTTGCCAACGGCTAAGACCTACAGAACGACCTGCTTCTGTTTGGCCAATGTCTACACCTTGGATCCCGGCTCTAAATATTTCAGTACAATACGCTCCTGAGTTAATGCCATAAGCTAAAATGGCCACTAATAAACGGTTCATACCTAAAGGAGCAAAAATAACAAAATAAAAAATCATTAATTGAGTAGCAAGAGGAATTCCTCGAATTATGGTGGTATATGCTTCGGCAATGCCTTTTAAGATTTTACTGGAGGAAATCTTCATAAGTGCACCAATACAGCCTAAAACAGTTCCAATAAGAACAGCACAAAAGGCAATAAGCAAGGTAGCACCTAATCCTTCCCCAATAAGCATCCAGCGATCGCCGGCTATCATAGTTTCATAAAACGACCGAAACATTCCTTCTCCTATTCACCCGCCATGGAAGGCGGTTTTAATAATAAGTTTTCGTCAGAAAACTGGGGGAGAGGCGTAAGCCATGGATGGCGGGAGTCGCCCCTCCCATAGAGACAGTTATAATAAGGACTCTTTATTTTCTGATGATGATTACTTGTTCTGATTCAAAATATGGAACAGAAAAATCAACATTCTTTTTTCTTTCATCAGTTACAGACATACCCGCTGCGATAAAATCAATAGCACCAGAAGAAAGAGCAGGAATTAAACTATCAAAAGCCATGTCAACAACTTCCAATTTAGTTCCATAATCTTTTGCAATTTTTTCACCCATTGTAATATCAAAACCAACAACAGATTTTCCATCAACATATTCAAAAGGAGGGAAAGCAGCGTTTGTTCCTAATTTTACCACTTTTGAACCTTCTAAAACTAATGGAGCTGGAAGTATGATAGCACCATCAGCTGGCATAAAAGTAGCTACTAAAGCTTCATATTCACCATTTGCTTTCATAGTTTCAATTGTTTTATTGATAGAAGCAAGTAATTCACTATTGCCTTTTTTTACAGCAATTGCATATTCTTCTTTTGCAAATTTATCTGTAACAATCATTAAATCCTTGTTACGGGCAACAATTTCCTTTGCAGGAAGCTCATCAAGAACAACAGCATCAATAGCACCATTTTTTAAGTCTAATGCGGCATCAATTCCTGATTTAAAAGAAACCAATTTAACGTCTGCTACGTTTTCGTCTACCCACCATTCACCAGTTGTACCAGCTTGTACACCAACTTTTTTGCCAGCCAAATCTGCTGCAGAAGTAATAACTACTTTTTCTTTAGCACCACCAGCAAAAACAACAGCCTGCAAAGCAACAGCTGCAAAAATAACCTGTAATAATTTTTTCATAGAAAAACCTCCATCGGATTACAAATTGAGTATATCGATTTCATAATCCAAGTGTCAATAAAATATTGCATAAATATACAGAAATTGCATAAAAAATGCATATTATTCTGTGCTTTTTTTCTTTTTCAGAAAATCCAGTTTTGTTTCAGCAAGAATAATTGAAAAAAAGATAAGAACACAACCCACAAACATTCTTGGAGATAATATTTCTTTTAAGAAAAGGAAAGAAAAGAAAGCACCAAAAACTGATTCTAAAGAAAGCAGCAAAGCCGTGGTAGAGGGTGAAGTATACTTTTGACACACATTTTGGAGCAAAAATGCCACCATAGTACTTAATAATCCTAAATATACCATAGAAGGTATTACACCTCTGATGGCCAAACCTGGGAAGGGAAAAGCCCCATCCATAAAGGGAGCACAAATCCAAGAAAGTACTGCCGCTGTTGCTAACTGTAATACAGTTAAAAGCACAGGATCTTGATAAGAAGAAAATCGACCAATAAAAATCATATGGATTGCATAACAAACACCACAAATGAGAGTAAGTACATCTCCAATATTAATGGTTAAATCACCTTGCAAAGATAACAAACCTATTCCTACAATTGCGATAACTGCTGAAATAACAGAATAATTGTCTGGCCTTTGTTTGGTAAAACCCCATCCTAAAAAAGGAACTAATACTACATAGATGGTTGTCAAAA
>CALNCH010000022.1 GCA_937875245.1 uncultured Spirochaetaceae bacterium | reverse complement strand
ATGACTTTTTCTTTTTTCTATCATATACTTTTAAATTATGAGAAACTTACCAGAAAATCTATTTGTTCAATTATATGGCTCTGATCCATCAGAATTAAAAGCACAAAAAGAACGATACACCAATTTGATTCTCTCTTATGCAAAACGGTATAATACTGATGCTGAATCAAATTCCATTCGACTTTTTAGTTCTCCAGGACGAAGTGAAATCAGTGGAAACCACACCGATCACAATTTAGGAAAAGTGTTGGCTGCCAGTATTCAACTAGACTGTATTGGTGCAGTAGAAACAACAAATACTGATATAATTACCATTTATGATCTTACTTATAACGAAGACTACTGTATTAATATCAACGAAACTCAACGAGTTTCTGGTGAAAAAGGATCTATTGCCTTGGTAAGAGGTCTTCTTCAAGCATTTAAAAACAAAGGGTATAAGATTGGTGGCTTTAACAGTTGTTTTAGCAGCAGTGTAATTGCAGCGGCTGGAGTAAGTTCTTCAGCTTCTTTTGAAATGATGATTTGTATTATCATAAGCAATTTGTTTAATAAGGGTACTATTCCTGTTAACGAGTTTGCTTCAATGGGACAATTTGCCGAAAATAATTATTGGGACAAAAGCTCTGGCTTATTAGATCAAATGGCTTGTGCTTTTGGAGGCTTAATTTCCATAGATTTTGCAAATCCTGCAAGTCCCCTTGTAGAGAAAATACCTTTTGACTTTTCTAAAGAAAACTATAACTTAATGATAGTAAACACTGGAAAAGGTCATGCAGATTTGTCAAAAGAATATTCTTCTGTTCCAGAAGAGATGAAATCTGTAGCCAAATTTTTTGGAAAAGAAACTTTACGAGGATTATCAGCAGCAGATGTAACTAACAATCTTTCTGCAATCCGAGAAAAATGTGGCGACAGAGCAGTTATGAGAGCTTACCATTTTTTTGCTGAAAATGACAAAGTTGAAGCAGAAGTTACTGCATTAAAACAAAATAAGTTTCAGGACTTTTTACAATTGGTAACTGCATCAGGAAATTCTTCTTGGAAATGGCTACAAAACGTATATGTTCCTAATAACCCCGCAGAACAACCTATTTCTATTTCCTTGGCACTTACTGAGCAATTTATTGCAGAAAAAGGTGCAGGTGCTTGCCGTATTCATGGTGGTGGATTTGCTGGTGTAATTATGGCTCTTCTTCCCCATTCCTTAGCACCAGAATACACAAACTACATGAATAAAGCCTTAGGCTTTACCCCTGGTGTTTCACAAGGAAAAAGTCCAGTTTATCAAATGTCCATCCGACCTTTTGGTTCAATTGAAATAAAATAAACAATACATAAGTATTTACTATTGCAGGGTGTAAAAAAAACAGTTTTTTACACCCTGCTTTTTTTTATTCTTCTTGAATATGCATTGCTTTATCTGTTTTTTCTCCACTAGTAACTTTTCCCATAGTAAAAAAAGCTAACAAAAAGAAAAAAGCACAATATATAAAAACCCCACGATGACCCACCATATCAATTATTACCCCAGCAGTAAAGGGAGCTATAATGGCCGCCGCCTGACTAAAGGTATAATATAATCCGGTGTACAAACCAATTTTTCCAAATCCAGCCATTTGCCAAAGCATAGGAAAAGAATTAGCAACAATACAAATCCAAAAGATTCCAAAACAAAACATCAATCCCCAGAAAATATAAACAAAACTACTGGCAGGAAGATTTGTCCATTGTGGAAGTAAACTTACCACAAATTGTAATAAAACAATTATAGAAACTGCAACCAGTGAAATACGGATCATACGTTTGCGACCAAATTTACTGGCAGCATACCCCATAGGAATTGCAAAAATAGCAGAAGCAACTCCCACCATTCCGGCCGCCAACGCTCCTTTTCCAGTAGAAATTCCAAAGGTTAAAATACTGTACTCTGCAACATAGGGAGCCATGCCCTGATATGCTATAAACCAGCAGAATAAACTGATTAAAACAAAAATCGCACTTTTATCGGAATGAGAATACACTTGTTTCAAACTAGTAAAAAAGGACTGTTTTTCTTCAGGAATATCTGTTTCATCAAAGTTTTTTCGTTCTCGAACAAAACACAAAAGCATAATTGTGGCTAAAACAACCAAAATACCCGCGGCTGGAAAAGCAAGAACATCTTTTGTTTCTCCAATAACTGGTAATACGGTATCAACATCCATTAATCGAGCTAAAAAAATAGTACCTACAATGGCTGCAATATTTCCCATTGTATTGATCACACCATTTCCTTCTGAACGATATTCAGGAGGAACAGTGTCTGGCATTAGTGCAACAACAGGTCCTCTTACCGATTGTTTAAAAAGATTTAACAATGCTAATAAGAAAACGAGGGCAAATAAAGAAGTTTTGGCTGCATAGGGTACCAACGAAAAACAAATAGCAGATAGAGGTAACAAAACTACAATCCATGGCATTCGTCTTCCAATAGGAGTTCTTGTTTTATCTGACCATGCCGATACTAACGGAATTAAAAATATGGCAAAAATATTATCCAAAGACATTAGTATTCCAACAATTGATTTATACGGAATATACTTAGATAAAAATATAGTTACATAACTGTCATACAAGGGATCCATTAATCCCATAGTAAAAAATCCAGCTCCAATTAGAAAAGTTACCGGTAAGTATTTTCGAAATCCTTCTTCAGCCACAATAAACTCCTTGTTTTTATACTAGTATTATAGCATTATTTTTTTAAATTTCTGTTATAATCTTGTTATGATAAGAAAAGCTTTACAAGGGTATGAAAGACCTTTATTATTTGCCCATCGGGGACTTTCTAGTCTTGCACCAGAAAATACAATGGTAGCATTTGCTCTAGCAATGGAAATGAAAATACCTGGTATTGAATTAGATGTTCATTTATGTAAAAGTGGTGAATTATTAGTTATGCATGATAGTTCTTTTGCTCGCACAGGTAGGCTTGCCGTTCCTGAAAATAACACTGTTCAGATTCCTGCTCCCGATGCAAAAATAGAAGATTTAACCTATTCCCAAGTTCAACTATTTGATATAGGAGTTTGGAAAGATACCAAATTTAAGGGTGAAAAAGTCCATACTCTGGCAGAAGTTTTATCCTTTCTTGATCCTCAAATATACGTTGATATTGAAATAAAAACAGAATCCTTTGATTGCAAAGAAATTGCGAAAGTGACTGCACAAGTAATCACTAATGAACTAGAAAAAAGGCCTGAAAATCCAAATCGGTATATTGTATCTTCTTTTAATCCTGTGGCTCTTCGTCACTTCAGAAAATATAGCAAAATTCCAACCGCTATTATTTATTCCAATGAATCTGGAGTTCCTTCATATTTACGAAAGGGCCAAGGTAGTTGGATAGGAAACACAGATTTGTTAAAACCTTGTTGGAAAGACTATGACATTGCAAATAATGCAGAAACCTCAATTGATAGCAATTCTTTACAGAAAAATAAAATATCCTTAACTAAAATAAAAAAAAGAAGTAAAAAATCTTGGTTTTGGACTATTGATACAAAAGAAACAGCCTTAGAATTACTAGAATATGGTGCAGAAGCACTTATTTCAAATCGGCCTCAAGACCTTCTTCCTCTATTGCAAAAATAGAAAGAAAGGATAACAGATATTACTTAAACTGTTTTCTAAAAGATTCAGCCACTTCTACTAGATTTAATGGCTTCCTCATAAAGTATCGTATGCCAAGAGAACGAACTTTTTCTTCTATGTCATCGTCCTGTAAAGAAGTAATTAGGAATACAAAGGGTTTACCAAATTCATCTGATTCTTTAATGCGTTTACACAAATTAAAACCATTAACTCCAGGTAAGTTTACATCCAAAATTACATACTTTGGCTTTTTATCAGTAAGTAAAACACCAGCTTCAAACCCGTCAAAAGCTTGATATACTTCAATATTAGGAAATTCTTTTGTTAAAAACTTTGATAATACAGAATTTAATCCTCTATCATTATCTACAATCAAAATTGATTTACCCACTGTAGAGGAATCTTCTGAGGCTTCTAAAAGTTCGGTAGGAACTCTCATTTTTCGTTTAGTCATAAAGGCTAGTAAATCATCGAGATACACACGATACTGACCCCCTGGAGTACTAAAGGCTGTTAAATAACCATTTCTAATCCAGTTGATGGCAGTTTGATTAACTACCCCACAAATATTAGCTACTTCTAATGCGGAATATACGATTGTTTTACTCGAATCTTTTGACATTCTCTCTTCCCTCTAAATAGCCTAGCATCAAAATTAGTATACTATATCTGTACAAATTATTATAGGTTAACTTTTATTTCATGACATTGAACATATATGTTTTTTAATCATTTGCCAGGAAAAACCACTTTTCTGCAATGCAGATATCAATTTTTCCTCTTTTTTTCCTAGTCGAAGAAATTTTTCACTGGCTTTCACCAGTAAATATTCTTCTGGATATTCAATCAAAAAACGTTGTATGGCTAAAGATGCAACATCTCGAGATATTCCCCTAGATTGCAGTCCAATACATAATTTTGTAGGACCTTCATATTTTGAAATCATTCGATTCCGTAACCAAGCCTCTGCGAACCGCCCATCATCTAAATACTTTTTATTTTCTAAATAGCCTAAGGCAAGGGACACAGATTCTTTATCAAAACCTTTTTTTGCTAGTTTTAAAGACAAGAGGTATCGGGATTGTTCTCCTCGAGCTAGATACTCCATTCCTTTCTTTTCAGCAGAAAAACAGAGACCTGCTCTTACTAAATCCCAAGCAAAAGATTCTGAGAAGGTAGCATTTAATACTAACTCTTCTTCCCTAATTTGTTGCAAATAAACGGCTCTAATAAAAAAAGCAGACCCTGAAGAGATTGTAATCTTATAACAATCTCCAGAAATCTGCTTAATGTCAGTAATTGTTACAGAAGTACTAGTAAGTTCTACAGAAGGCTGGTATTCAGTCTCAGATAATTCAATATCAAAGTTAGACACAGGCCCCCTTCCTTCTTCACAAAATTCTGTAAAAAATAATTAACGTTTACTGAACTGGAATCTTCGACGAGCACCACGCTGACCGTACTTTTTACGTTCAACCATACGTGAATCACGTGTAAGATATCCATTAGCTTTTAGTGCTGAATAATTAGCCTGATCTACTTGTGTTAATGCACGAGCAAGACCATGAAGACAAGCACCTGCCTGTCCGTTCAATCCACCACCAACAACGTTGATAAGAATATCATATTTATTTTCAGATGCAGTAACCATTAAAGGTTGCTTTGCAACTTTAACCTGTTCAGGTGTTGCAAAATATTCTGAAATTTCTTTTCCGTTTATAACGATTTTTCCTGAACCATCACGAACAAATACACGTGCGGTTGCAGTCTTTCTTCTTCCTGTTCCAATTGCAAGATTCTTTACCACGATAGACTCCTAAATTACACTTCCAAAGGCTGGGGATTCTGTGCTGCATGTGGATGATCTGTTCCACCATACACTTTTACATTAGTCAGCATTCTGCGTCCAAGAGGTCCTTTTGGAAGCATACCTTTAATAGCAAGCATCAAAGGTTCTTCTGGATGACGTTCAATTGTCTTAAGGAAGTTACGTGTTCGTAATCCACCAACAAATCCAGAGTGATGATGATACATCTTATCTGTAGCTTTAGCGCCTGTAACAGCAACTTTATCAGCATTGATGATTACTACGAAATCACCCATCTCTTGATGTGGTGTATAAGTAGCCTTGTGTTTTCCACGTAACACATATGCAGCTTTTGCTGCAACACGTCCAAGTGGCTTTTCAGCAGCATCGATCACATACCAGTTGCGTACTGCATCCTGATCTTTCACAAAAATAGTTTTCATGTATGTACCTTATATTTGTGTGATTCAAAAAACAGCTTTAACGGGTCACTGCATTTCCGAATCAACGGTTTCTTTTCTGGCCGTAAAATGTGCATCCATTTTCAACAGCCTGTTTTTTCAATATCGGGCGAGCAAACCCTTATGTGATATTTTATAACACAGATATAGGCTAGTATTATAATTTTTTTGAGGGGAGTGTGTCAATAGAAGGCTAACTAGATTTACTCTTTTTTGTCTTCTTGGGCTTTTAAAGCTTCCGCTTCTTCACGCTTAGCTTCATTTCTGTCTTTAATATCAGCAATACCAATAAAAACTGCAATTACTCCTAAAAAGAAAGCTAAGCAAGGTGCCATTCCTTTTATGAACAAAATTACTTCTGGTCCCCATCCTAAAAGAGAAGGAAGAACTGCAATTACACCAAAAACAAGAAATAATAAACCAACAATAAGTGCTACCATGGTTATCCCCTTTCATCAATTGTACTATACGTTGACAGAATTTTGCAACTGGTTCATACTCCACCAATATGAATCGTTCTCTCCTTATTCAAGCAACTAAAGTAACTGTTCCTGTTTTTTTTGGATACATCGCAATTGGTATTCCCTTCGGCTTAATGCTTGTTGATGCAGGTTATCCTTGGTGGATGGCACCTCTTATGAGTCTAACCATGTATGCGGGAGCCGGCCAATACATGGCGGTAGGTTTATTTGCTTCTGGGGCCAATTTGCTTTCAATAGCTATTACTACATTGGTAATTAATATTCGCCATATTGTATATGGGCTCTCATTAATAGGTAAATTTAAAAACACAGGGAAATGGAAGCCTTATCTTATTTTTTCATTAACTGATGAAACCTATGCTTTACTCACCAGTTGTGCATTGCCAAGAGGA
>CALNCH010000021.1 GCA_937875245.1 uncultured Spirochaetaceae bacterium | reverse complement strand
TTAGCAGCATTTTTTGAAGAAACTTGACCTTTCATCTTGGCTGAGGGAGTGTCATCCTCACGACTATAAGTAAAACAACCAGACCAATCCGGGGCAATATTTCGTAAAAACTCTTGAGTTTTCAAGGCAGACTCATTTGTTTCTGTTGGAAATCCACATAAAAAAGTGGTTCTCAAACACATATCCTTTGAACTACCCTTACAAAGGATGTCTCGTATTGTACCAATTAAGGTTTCATACCCTTCTTTTGTACCAACTCGATTCATTTTTTGAATTATTTGGGTGTCACCAGACTGAAAGGGAATATCAAAATAAGGTAGTATTCGGTTATCAGCAGAAATAAGAGGAAGAATATCTAAAGGAAAATGATCTGGATGAATATATAATAAACGAATCCAAAAATCACCAGGTAGAGCAGATATATTCTGTAACAAAACAGCTAGTGGACTGGGAGTCGTAGCATATAAAGCGTCTCCTGCTTCACCACGCTTAGCCCCATCTCGACCATATGCTGCTAAATCTTGTCCAATTAGGTTTATTTCAAAAATCCCTTTAGAGAGCAATTCTCTTATCTCAGAAAGAATAGCTTCTTGGGGACGACTTCGCAATTCACCTCTAATTAGTGGAATAGCACAAAAAGAGCAACAGTTATTACAGCCTTCTGTAATCTTTACAAAAGCAGAGCCTGGAAAATTTAAAAGAGTATGACGTTCACCATCACAAACCCCTTTTTGTGCAGGTGTAACTATGGGGCGTTCTCCCTTTTCTAACCCAGAAAGAACAGTGTCTATTTGAGATAAGTCTCCATTGCCAAAAATAGCATCTGCTTCAGGTAATTCTTCTGCAAAAACTTGGGCATATCTTTCTGCTAAACAGCCTGCCAACAAAATCTTTGCACTAGGATAAGCTTTTCGAGCAGAAATAAGAGCGTTTAAACTTTCTATTTTTGCACTCTCTATAAATCCACAAGTATTGATAATTATTACAGAAGCATCACTGGGATTAGAAACAGAAAGCCAACCCTTATTTTCAAGATTTGCTATTATAAGTTCTCCATCAACTTGGTTTTTTGCACAACCATGTTGATCAAGAAAAAATGTTTTATTACTCAACGTCTATTACCACCAATTTGAAGGTACCATCAGCTTCCCTTACCCAACGAATGTCCTGGACTAACACTTGGCCTGCACGACCTACTTCTATATCAGCGGTTTTGCCGTCCCCAATTACTTGGAGTTTTACCGTATTAGCATTAGACATCCAAATTCGAATAGCGTTATTTGCATTTATGGTTAACATATCACCATTAGTAAAGAAATCTTCTACTTCTTCTTTCCGATCAATTTGATTGCGGAACAAACAAGCACCTCTAAACGAGGCATTTATTGTAAATGGATAAGCTCTGGATCCAGAAAAAAGAACAGTTTGTTTACCTGTAACTATAGCACTCAATTCCTCTTGAGAAATAATTTCCCCTTCTTTCAATTCCTCAATTGATGACGCACTTCCTGCTTTTATCATCATTCGAACTTCTGCCCCACGTTTTTTATCATTCTTTGAAATATCAGACAAAAATACAACAATATCTGTGCCATTTTTTCCATCTAAATCAATTTCTAACTCTTCACCTAATTCCACATATTGAATACCAATATCAGTTGATAAAGCTAAGGCACCTACAGTATCTTGAACAGTAGCACTTAACATACCAGATACTAAGGGCACTTCCAAAACATCACCTTCATATATTCTCTTTTGAATAGGATTCATAGATAACGTATATCGTTGTATTCCTTCAGTTTCTAATCTAACCGTAGTTTTACCTTGGTTATCTGATTGATTAAACCAGTTTAAATACACAAAAGTGCTTATTCCACCAATAACTAAAATACTACCAACTATTATTAATACTACAATCCAAGTATTAATTTTTGTATATTTAAAAAGATTTTCTGGTACAGGGGACTCTTGAATAACCTTACCAGTAAGAAGTTTCAACATATAAGAAGGTTCTAACCCTAAATATTCAGAATAATTTCGTAAAAATCCGGTAATATAGGTTTGACCTGGAAATATTTCTAGATTTTCGCTTTCTAAGGCCTCTATGTATTGTCTAGAAATAGTAGTTTCTCGAACTACTGTCTCTATAGTAATTTCTTTTGTTTCACGTGTTTCCTTGAGAATTGATCCGAAGCTTTCCATTTTTTTTAACTCCTACTCATTCTGTAAATAAAAAGTTATTATAATTATTTGCAGAAGATGGTGCATCATATATAAATCGAGTTACAGGAATATTTTGATTCAAAGCATAATTTGTAAAATCAAAAACAAAGGTTTCATCGCTAGTAGAAATAGCTTCTACTCGACGAATCAATTTCAAATCAGGTAAAACAGAAAGCTTAATAGTTTTAAACCCTTCTGAAGCATTCTTTCGATTCAAAACAAGTCTCACTACCATTTCTCCGCTATCAGGATCTAACTCCACAGAATCTTGTCCACTTTCATAGGCTACTGAATAATAACGACTCATAAGTGCTAATCCCTGAGGAGTAGCCAAGTTTGCTCCAGTAGAACTGGACTCAGAAGCTACACTTTGATTGAGAACGGCTTTTGGCCCTGGTAAATAAATGGTTAATAAATCTCCATTAAAAACTATTACTTGAGATTCAGGATTTTCAAAATCAATGCGTAATAAATTGGGACGTACAAAAGAAACCTTCCCAGACATTTTTGTATTATTCGCATTAATTTGTATATTTGCTTCATAATCTTTTATTGAGCCATATTGTTCAGATACTGTTTGAAAAAAAGTACTAGCAGTTAATATAGCAGATTGAGAAAATGCAGAAAATGCAAGACTTAAACAGAGTAGTCCAGAGAAGAAACATTTATTCATAGTAGATTTTTAATACCTCGTATAACATAATAAAAGAGATAGATATATCAGTCAATATGAAATACTTTATATAAAAAACCCCTTTAAGGCAATAATACCAAAAAGGGGTCATACAATGGACAAATTTGAACTATTCTTTGTTCAAAGTAAGCTCAGATAAATGAGCTTCAGCTTTTACAATATCATTAAATTCAGTTTGTTCAATAATTTCTTTGTCTAACAAACGGTTTGAAATATAATCCATAACCTCTTTTTTAGATTTTAACAAATCTAAAACACGGTTATATCTTTCTTTCATTATACGAGCTAATTCTTCATCAATGTATTGCTGAGTTGATTCAGCATACTCTCGAATTAACTGTGGTTCATTAGATCCGTATCCACCACCACGTTGTGAAAGCACTACGTTTTCAAAACGTTTACTCATACCATAGTCTGTTAACATTCTGCGAGCTATATCTGTTGCCCGTTGCAAGTCATTTCCTGCACCAGTAGATACTTCTCCAAAAGTGATAAATTCTGCAGCACGGCCACCTAACAGAACATCGATTTCCCCAAGAAGTTCTTTTTCTGTTCTTAAATAACGGTCTTCTTCTGGCATTTGCAAGGTATAACCTAAAGCCGCAACACCACGAGGAATAATTGATATTTTGTGAACGGGATCAGCACCTTCTGTAAAAGCTGCAGTGAGAGCATGACCTGTTTCGTGAAAAGCTACTATTTTTCGCTCATTTTCTTTAATAACACGGCTTTTTTTCTGAAGACCTGCAATTGCTTTTTCTACAGCTTCATCAAAATCTTCCATACCTACTAATTTTCGACCACCGCGAACAGCCAATAAAGCGGCTTCGTTTACCACGTTAGCTAAATCAGCACCAGCAAATCCTGATGTGGTACGTGCAATTGCAGCCAAATCCACATCCGAACCAAGTTTTACTGCTTTTGAATGAATTTTAAGAATTGCTTCTCGACCTTTTACATCTGGTCTATCTACTACAACCTGTCTGTCAAATCGACCAGGACGCATTAATGCTGGATCTAAAACATCAGGGCGATTAGTTGCTGCCAACAAAATTAATCCTGTTGAATTATCAAAACCATCCATCTCAACTAGTAATTGGTTAAGAGTTTGCTCTCTTTCATCATTACCACCACTAACAGAATTTAACCGGCTCTTACCAATAGCATCCAATTCATCAATAAACACAATACAAGGTGCTTTTTCCCGGGCTTGTTTAAACAAATCACGTACACGACTTGCACCAACCCCAACAAACATTTCCACAAAGTCTGAACCACTAATTCTAAAAAATGGTACCCCAGCTTCCCCTGCAACAGCACGAGCTAGCAATGTTTTACCAGTTCCTGGGGGTCCTACTAATAAAACTCCCTTAGGAATTTTACCACCAATCTCTGTATATTTTTGAGGTGATTTTAAGAAATCAACAACTTCAACTAATTCTTCTTTTGCTTCATCTACTCCGGCTACATCCGCAAAACGAGTTGTAACCTTCCCTTCTTCTACTGCAGTACTTTTATTGGGACCTGCAAATATGCTGCCACCAATACCACCACCCATGCCGCCCATTTTTTTGAATAAAAGGCGCCACATTAAAAAGATAAATCCAAAAGGTAAAATCCAATTAAGGATAAATTCCAAGAAGAAGTTGTTCTGTTTAGCAGTAGCTTTATAGGCTATGCCCTTTTCGTCCAAAAGCTTCAAAAAGTCTTCTGTCCAAATTGCTGCAGTTTTATACTGGGCCCTGGTCTCAGATCCTTTATCAGAAGAAAACAATAAATTGTTACCATTATTTCCACTATCAGTAACTACAGAAGAACCATAACCAATAAAGTAGTTCTCTCCTAACTCTACAGATACAATCTGATCATTTTCAATCAAAGAACGGAAAGTTGAAAATTCTATTACATTATCTAATCTACCTGTTAAAACTATGTTCAGTACACTTGTTCCTACTAACAGAATTAAGAGAATAGCCCAAAAGGGAATTCGGGGTTTCTTTGATCCCTTTGGATTATTTCCATTGTTCTCAGGAGTTGGATCTGTTGTAAGTTTGAAAAAATCGAAAGGATCTTTTTCATTTTTATCGCTCATTAAGTCCTCCGCCGCCCATTTAAAAATGTACGGTATTTTATTAATATAAGAAATAAAACTTTCTGCGTCTACCTGATTTTTCCTTAAGTTTTTTTTTTATTTTCCGATATAATTGTCAGAAACATATCATGGGAGGGAACATGGCATATCAACAAGCGTATTCTGCATATAAAGAAACAGGGGTAAAGACAGCCAGTCAAGGGAAACTCATCGTAATGTTGTACGATGAAGCTGTTCGTCAATTAGCAATAGCAGTAACACTTTTTCAAAACAATGATAAGGTTGCACCTCAAAATATAGAAAAGCTACATAACAGTATTGTGAAAGTGCAAGACATTATTACTGAATTACAAGTATCGTTGGATATGGATAAGGGGGGTGAAATCGCATCTAACTTAATGGCTTTGTATGTTTTTTTTAATCAACAACTTTTAGATGCAAATATCACCCAAAACAAAGAAAAAATAATTAGTATAAAAGAAATGATGGTACAACTTCGAGACGCCTGGGAACAAGCTAGTGAAAAAGCTACGGCAGCAGCACCAGCACCACAAATGCGTTCCAGTATTGATATAAACGGTTAAGTGTACCTAGGAGGCAAACATGGCGGATAAAACATTATCAAAATCAGAAATTGAAGAACGAGTTGCAATCTTGAACAGACTCCGCCAGCTTTTACTTCAGCAACGTCAAAAATTTCAAGAATATTTAACTGTGTTAGAGAAGCAAGAACTAGTAATTCAAAAAGAGGACACAGAAGGATTGCTCGCCCATACAGAGTTAGAACAAAAGATTCTTACCAATATAAATACCTTGCAAAAAGTGATTACTCCCTTAGAAGTGATGTATAGATCAACAGCTCACAAAGATGATGAAATACCCTTGTTAAAAGCTGATTTATTACAATTACAACAAGAAGTTCTTGAACAGAACATGAAAAACAGACAAATACTGAAGTCCCACATGACTAATATACGTACTCGTCTTGCTCAATTTAAGAACCCTTATAAAAATTCTCGCTCTGTCTATTCCACAGATAGCCATACAGCTAGTATAATAAGTGTGGAACTGTAACAGATTTTTACTACATTGTAAGCTGACCAGATTCAAGGTCAGCTTTTTTTATCTTAAAAGAGGGGTATTATGGATACTGATAACGGATTATATGTACTGGATTCTTATGGCTTAATTTATCGAGCTTATTTTGCTTTTATTAATCGCCCCTTAACTAACGAAAAAAAAGAAAATGTATCTGCAATTTTTGGCTTTTTTAGAAACTTTTTTAATATCCTAAAAGACTACAATCCTAAATATGTGGTAGCTGCCTTTGACTCAAAAACCCCTACTTTCCGTCACGAAATATATGATCAATATAAAGCTAATAGAGCAAAAACACCGGAAGATTTACATCAACAAATTCCAGTAATTGAAGAAATACTTATAGCATTGGGTATTCCTGTAATTCGAAGTGATGGGTATGAAGCCGATGATATCATTGCAACTCTTGCACAACATTGTTGTGAAGAAAATCGTCCCTGTTACATTTTGTCTGGCGACAAAGACTTAATGCAACTGGTAAATTGTACTACTTCTATTTTAAAACCAAACAAAACCGGAGGGTGGGATACTGTTGATTCAGAAGGTGTAAAAGCAGAATGGGGTGTAGGACCAGAATTAATGCTAGATTTACTATCTCTAATTGGAGATGTCAGTGATAATGTTCCCGGTGTAAAAGGTATTGGAGAAAAAACAGCACAAAAGCTATTAGCAGAATATGGCACCTTAGATGGAATTTATGCTCAAGCCCATGAAATTAAGGGTGCTATGGGGGATAAAATACGAACCGGCAAAGAAATGGCCTATTTTTCTAAAACCTTAATTGCTTTAAAATATGATGTTCCCTGCAAAGCCGATATGGAGCAATATAAAATTAATCTCTTTCACTTTGAAAAAGCTGCAGAACTCTTATATCAAGTAGGCGTTCCCTCTGTAGCAAAACAATATGCTTCAAAATCAGATTCTCCTGTAACACAAACAACTCCTTTAGAAAAAAATGAACAGAATAACGATACTAAAACAAGCTCTCATACAAATGATAAAAACAAGGATAAAAATAATTTATATATAGAAGAAGACTCCTATCTAGAAGTTAGAGAAAATGTGGGAGACTATAAAACAGTAAGAACTATGTCCGAACTAGAAAGCATTTTAGATAATGCAATTAAAGTAGGTTCTGTTGCCTTTGATACCGAAACTGACAGTCTTAATTCAATGAAAGCACGATTGGCAGGTTTTTCTCTCTGCTATGAAGCAGGAAAAGCCTTTTATGTGCCTGTTGAAACTAACAATCCCCTTCTTTCAGGGGAAATGATTCCAAAAGACAAGGTCCTAACTGCTTTAGAAAAAATATGTATGAACCCTAAAATGCAAATTATTATGCATAATGGGAAATATGACTTAGAGGTACTTGCAGCAAACGGTATGAAAAGCCCCCTACAAGCTACCATCATTGACACCATGATTGCTGCCTGGTTATTACAAAGTGACAGAAATTCTTTTAAACTAGAAAGTTTGGCCGAAACAAAACTCGGTTTAAAAGGGATTGAATTTGAAACCATTGTTCCTAAAGGAACCACTTTTATGGATTTACCAGTAGAAACTGCTACTCCTTATGGTGCAGAAGATGCAGATTTTACTTGGCAACTTTGGGAATACTATAAAGAAAAAATCGAAAAAGCCAGGTTTACCTCTTTATTTTATGATTTGGAAACCCCTGTTTTGAGAATACTTACGGAAATGGAAATTGAAGGTATCCATTTAGACAGTCGCCAACTTGAA
>CALNCH010000020.1 GCA_937875245.1 uncultured Spirochaetaceae bacterium | reverse complement strand
CGTGGTGTATCTACTACAACAGCTGATACACAAGCAGAAACAATCTACTTTAAAAATGATACAGGAACTTTTGCTGCATACAATTGTTCATTTAAAAGCCATCAGGATACCATTTTAACCTCTGGGAGAAACTGGTTTTATGATTGTTACATTGAAGGTGATACTGATTTTATTTGGGGAACTGCAAGTGCTTGTTTGGTAGAAAATTCGGACTTAGTTTGTCTTAATGATCCCAATAAAGATGCAGATGAATCAATAATTTTTGTTGCAAGAACAGGAATTACAGGTCAACCTACTATCGGAAAAGGCTATGTATTATTAAATTCTAAGGTTGCAGTAGAAGATAATATGATGATTTACCTTGGGCGAGATGCAGGAACAGGCTCTTTCTATGATCAAGTTGCAGTAGTAAACACTGTCTTTTCTTTAGGAAAAGATGCTTTGATTGCACCAAGCCTCTGGGGCGGAAACACTTCAAACCCTTCATACTTATGTATCAAAGATGATTCGTTAAATGTTGGATGGAAAGACTTTGGATTAACATATGCAGATGGTTCTGGGGTGGATTTAAAGAACCGTTTGAAAAACACCAATGAAATTCCTCTAGCCTTATTTAATGCAGAATTTAATGGTAGAAATACCATCTTAAATCGTGTATACAATATAACTGAGAAAAAATATGAGGATAACAGCAGTATTTGGGACTTATCTAAATTAGTAAAAGATTTTAAAGCTGTAGCAGATTCTTCTGCAAAATAAGGAACCATATTTAAGCCCGTGATTTTTTTCACGGGTTATTTTATTTTTTATCGAGAGTGTAAATGAAACAAAAAAATATTTTTAGAAAGTCTGTTTTGTGTATTTTTCTTATGTTACTTTTTTTTGCGACTGCAGAAAATTCTTTTTTAATTTCTGACTCCCCCATTGGTTGGGCATCTTTTACAGGAAAAAAGGATTTAGCAGGTAATAAAATTACGCCTCCTTCTTTTGTAGGAGGAAACAGTGCTAAATCAAAAACATACACCGTTTCTACCCGAAAAACCCTTCTATCTGCCCTAGCCGATTCTTCATCAAAAATAATATACATTCAAGGCATCATTGATATGACAGATGGAATGTTACCTTCTGCATATAATCAATCAACGACAAAACTAGATACTTTTATTTCAGAAATAACTGTTAACTCTGTTCATTCTGCAAAGAACTATGAAGACTGGCGACGAGTATATGGTGAAAACGTGGTTTCAACTGAAGATCAAAGTGGCACTATTGCAGCACTACAAAAAAAACTATCTACGGCATGGAAGAACCAAATTATTCTTCGTTTAACAAGTAACACTACTATAATTGGACTGGGTTCTCAGAGTGGTATTAAAGGTTGTTCAATTAGCATTCAAGAGGTGTCCAACGTCGTTATACGAAATTTGCTTATTCAAGATGCCTATGACCCTTTTCCTGCAATGGAAGCTAACGATGGATTAAATGCTGAATGGGATGGAATTGTTATAAACAATTCAAAATATGTTTGGATCGATCACTGCACAATTGAAGACACTTTTTCTTCATACAATTACATTACTACCAAAGATAATAAAAAAACAAAATGGCAAACCTATGATGGTTTATTAGATATAAAATCCGCTTCAGATTTTATTACTGTGTCTTGGTGTCATTTTAAAAATCATGATAAAACTATGTTAATCGGTCATTCAAGTTCTTATACCAATGACAGAAATCATCAAACAATATCCCTTATGTATAACTTTTTTGAAAATTGTAATCAAAGATTACCAATGGTGAGATTTGCTACTATTCATATTCTAAATAATTATTATAAAGAAGTGGGAAGTTACGCAATTGGCCGCCGAGAGGAGTCCAATATTTATTCTGAAAATAATTACTTTGAAAAGCAATCCACTTCTGTCTCTAACTCTCAGGGTAAGATGTTTGACTCTGGAAGTTACAACATAAAGGGTACTTTTACTACAAAATCTTGGAATCCTAGAGATTACTATTCTTATAATGTGCTTTCCACTGAGGAAGTGGAGTCCTTAGTCCCTCTTAATGCAGGGGTAACTAAGTAATTTCCTATACTTTTGTATAAAAAAATAGCCATCTATCAATATCAATAGACGGCTATTTTCCATTAAAAGGCAATCTCTAATACTTCTTCTATCCTTGTAACAGGATAAAAGGTTATGTCTTTTTTAACATGTTCTGGAATATCATCCAAATCTCGCAGATTAGCTTTTGGGATAATTATGTACTTTATCTTATTTCGCTTTGCTGCAACCGTTTTTTCTTTTAAACCACCAATAGGAAGTACTTGACCTGTAAGAGAAAGTTCTCCTGTCATAGCCAAATTCTTTTTAATAGTTTTACCTTTTATCAAAGACATAAGGGTTGTAACCATGGTAATTCCAGCAGAAGGTCCATCTTTTGGAGTTGCTCCTTCTGGTATATGCATATGGATAGTATTTTTGGTAAAATATTCAATCTTTTTCATGTGTTTTTTCAACACATAGGAACGAACCCAGCTCATGGCAATGGAGGCAGATTCTTTCATTACATCGCCCATTTGACCAGTAAGCTTTAATCCCTCTTTACCAGGAATATCAATAGCTTCCAGCAACAAGGTATCACCACCCATACTTGTCCAAGCAAGACCAATAGCAGTTCCAGGTCTATCTGCTTTTTTGCAATCATCTTCTTCAGAAAATACTGGTTTTCCCAAGTAAGTATGAATAAGAGCTTTATCTGGTGTTAAAGGGGCATACAATATAGTTTGTAATTCCTTCAATTTTTCTTTTTCTTCCGGACTAATAACTCTTTTTTTTCCTTTTCCAGTAGAAGGATTTTCCCCTTCTGGAGGTTTTTTCTGAAAAGATTCATATTCCTTTGTTAATCGAATTAGTTCAGGATTTTGAACTAATTCAGTAGCGTATTTTCTGTGAATTTTATCCAAACTCTTTTCTAAATTACGTACTCCTGCTTCTCGAGCATAGGAGTTCGCAATATAGAGTAACATACCTTTGTCATAGCGTACTTGATTCTTTTGCAAACCATTTTTAGATAAGCTTTTGGGAACCAAATATTTTTTTGCAATTTCCACTTTTTCTTGATCAATATAACCAGATAAGTGAATAATTTCGGCTCTGTCTCGTAAAGGACCAGGAATTGTATCCAATGAGTTTGCAGTAAGAATAAATAAAATATTTGATACATCAAAGGGCAAATCCAAATAATGATCCCTAAAGGCAAAGTTCTGTTCTGGATCTAAAACTTCAAGTAAAGCGCTAGAAGGGTCTCCTTGATAACTAGAACCCATTTTATCAATTTCATCAATCATAAAAACAGGCGCTTTATGTTTCACAATTTTTAAGCCTTGAATAATTTTCCCCGGCATTGCTCCTACATAGGTTCGTCTATGACCCTTTATTTCTGCCTCATCCCTCATCCCTCCAACGCTAAAGCGATAAAAGGG
>CALNCH010000019.1 GCA_937875245.1 uncultured Spirochaetaceae bacterium | reverse complement strand
CTTGTATCATTTGAAAATGTTCAAGTTTTAAATGTCCGGTTTTAAGTCTTTCTGAAGGAATTCTTGATTCTTGTGACAAAAGTCGCTGCATGATTTGAATATCAGCCATTTCAAGTGAAAAAAATGCACAAGGAATTTTTTTTACGATAGAAATGTATTGAATCATTGATAAAGCCATGGCGGTTTTACCCATTGAAGGACGAGCTCCAATAATAATCAGTTCAGAGGGCTGAAAACCACTAGTCATGCTATCTAAATCTGTTAATCCTGATGGAATACCTGTATAGGCATTTTTATCTTTGTAATGCTTTTCTATTAATTCCATTGTACGATTAACTAACTCTGGGGTTGATTTATTCGTATATTTTCTTTTGTGAATCCTCTAATATGGAACGACTTTCCATTGTATCATTGTGAGATTCAGCAATAATTTGGGAAGAAATTTTAATTAATTCACGACGAACAGATTGATCTAAGACAATTTGAGCATAATATTCTACGTTAGCACTTGTGGCAACTGTGTCCGTAAGAGATGTAATATAAGCAGGTCCACCTGCTCCATCTAATCCACCAGTAGATCGTAACTCTTCAATTAGAGTTATTATATCTCCTCTAATACTTTTACTGTATAGAGAAAGTATTGCCGCAAATATTTTTTGATTTTGTAAGGAATAAAAACGTTCAGGACGCAGAAAACGAATAACCGTTCCTACTGCGTCCCAATCAAGGAGCAAGGCACCTAATGTAGCCTGTTCAGCATCCAAATTATGGGGTGGAACTTGATCCTTGAGAGAGGCCATTATTCTGCCTTTGTTTCTTTTGCAGCAGCTGCAGCTGCTTTATCAGCAGTTTCTTGACTCTGAACTACTACAACTAGTTCTGCCATGTCTGATTCATAAAGACGTACACGTACGGTATATTTTCCAACACTCTTAATGGTAAGACCTGGTACTTCAATTCGTTTTCTTTCGATTTCGAAGCCGTCTTTGTTAAGAACATCAGCAATAGTTTGGTTTGTTACCGCACCATACAATTTTCCGTTATTACCAGCAGGCATTGTAATTAATACATTGTGTGCTACTATTTTTTCTTTCAAAGATGCACTGGCTGCACGTTTTTCAGCTTTTTTAGCTTCTAATTCTTCTTTTCGTGATTCAAAGTAAGCAACTGTTACATCTGTAAAAGGTACTGCAATATTTCGTGGGAATAAGTAGTTACGAGCATATCCGTTAGCTACTACCTTAACATCACCTTCTTCTCCAAGGTGCTTAACATCTGAGTTAAGAATTACTTTCATTTCGAGCTCCTCTATGTGGATTCTATCCATTTATATTATATAAATCGTTACCAGGAGTGGGATCGATTTATAGATTCAAATTTAAAGGCACAACAATTGTTGTGCCTTTATGTACCAATTAGTCTGCTACGAAAGGAAGCAAACAAATTGCTCTTGCACGTTTAATTTCAAGTGCAAGATGTCTCTGGTGCTTTGCACAAGTACCAGTTATACGGCGAGGAAGAATCTTTCCTCGTTCTGTTGTATAACGACGCAATGTATCTGCATCTTTATAATCAATTTTTGCCTTGTTAGCACAGAAACGACATACCTTCTTGCGGAAGAAAGTCTTTCCTTTTGATCGTGGTGCTCGTTCATCTGCATCACGGATTACATCCTGCATCTGAACATCTGGTGTAGTATCGATATCTTTTGTTAATTCATCTGACATAAAATTAGTCTCCTTAAAATGGAATGTCTTCGGGGAAAGGTTGATCTCCCCCACCAAATGACGTTCCGGGATCATATGCATCTACTGGAGGTGCATCATAACGTGGTTGATAAGAACTATTTTTGTTAGATGAAAATCCATTCTGGCTGTACCCCCCGGTATTTCCGCCAGCAGCAAAATTGCTACTTGGGTTTCCGCTTCCGCCTGCATTTCCACCTAAAAGTTGAACATTTCCAGCCGCAATTACTACCTTGCTTCTCGTTTGTCCATCTTGTTCCCATCTGTCCTGACGTAATTCCCCGTCAATGGCTACTTGTTTACCTTTTGTTAGGTAAGGTTTTAAACTTTCAGCGGTTTTTCCGTACAAGTTAATTTCAAAAAAACTTGCTTCTTCAACCCACTGATCACCGTTCTTTCGTCGTCGGTTAACAGCAATAGAAAAATTGGATATTGCAAAACCACCACTTGTGTACTTTAGTTCTGCATCACGGGTTAAGCGTCCAATAATTGTTACATGATTTACATCTGCCATTGCTGTCTCCTTGTATAGTTAAAAAACTACTCTTCTACACGTACGAACATATACTTAACAAGATTGTTATTAAGTTTAAATTGACGGTCAATGTCTAAAACTTTAGCTGGATTAACTTTAATGTTAAGAAGAAGAAATCTTCCGCGTTTTTGTTTCTTTACTTCGTAAGTAAGATCACGATCGCCGTAAGATTCTTCGCTTTCGATTTCTGCACCAAATTCGGTGAGAACTGCTCGAGCTGCTTCTAGCCCTGTTTTGTACTTGTCTTCATCAATTGGGAAGATAGTCATCAATTCATATTTTCTCATGTTGACTCCTTATGGTCTATTGGAAACACCATACAGTGTTTCAAGGGGTTCTATTACTATATCAAATTTGCATAATTGTATCAATAGGCAATATAATTACTTATTATAGACATACCCTCTGTTTTAATTTATAATTCCACCCCGTGATGAAACATTATGATTGTATTATTGTGGGTTCTGGCCCCTCAGGTTTAGGTTCTGCCTTTGCACTTCTTGAAAGTTTTCCGGATGCAAAAGTCTTACTTATTGAAAGTGCAGAAATATCTTCCGGTGGATTACGTAATGACTGTAAAATGAATTTTACTTTTCCTGTAGGTTTTCCTTATGAATATTGGACAAAAGAATCTGCAGCTCCCTATCTTGAAAAAACAGAATCTTTTCTTAAACCTATTATTTACGAAAAGAATAACTTAGAAATTTATACTCGTCGTGCTGAAAGAATTGGAGTTGAATTATTACGTATTCGACAATCCCATCTTGGTACAGATGGAGGAATTAAACTTATAAAGCAATTAACTGCACAGCTTGAATCACTGGGAGTTGAGCTTAGTTTTGGTGAAACACTACAAAAAGCTGACGAAAAGCTCCATACAGTTATCACTACAAAAAGGGAAGCCTCTTACGGATCCTTAATTGTTGCTCCTGGACGACATGGATTCGATTTTTTACGTCATTTTATGGCAGATTTGGATATTCCCTATCAAGACAATAGTATTGACGTTGGTATTCGAGTAGAAACAAAACAAGAACACTATCCTATTGTTGCAGATTACTATGATCCGAAATTTTTATTTCCTGAACAAACTCGCACTTTCTGTACAAACTCTGGAAGTGCTCACGTTGTACAAGAAAAATATACTACATCCTCTGGCCATGATTATTATAGTGTAAATGGGCATGCATACTCGGAGAATCTAAAACCAAATGGGTTAGTAAACTTTGCTATGTTAAGAACAGTGGCCTTTACTCAACCAATAGCTTCTGGTCAAGATTATGCAGAGCACCTAGGCCAATTGGCAATGCTGACAGGCGGTGGTCATCCTATTATGCAACGTGTAGGTGATTTTCGCTTGGGTAAAAGAACAACCAGCGAAGGCTTAAATGATGATTTATATGATTTTACACCAACATTAAAAAGTGCAACACCTGGAGATATATCATTAGCAATGCCTTCAAAGTTTTTGGAGTCAATATGGAAAGCAATGAAACGCTTAGATACTATTGTTCCAGGAGTATTACACCCTAGTACCATAATGTATTACCCCGAAATAAAATTATATGCTAACAAACCTGTTTTTAAGAATAAATGGTTTATGGCTGCAGATGATATATATTTAATTGGTGATGGGGCTGGTACTTCTAGAGGAATAACAGGAGCTTGGGCATCTGGTATCCGAGCCGCAGAAGGTATTCTTATAAAATTAGGAAAAAAATAATGCGTATTACAGGCGGACAGTTAAAAGGCAGAAATATTAAATGCCCAGATGGTGTAATTAGACCAGCGATGGATAAAATGAGGGAATCTTTTTTTGCCATTTTAGGAGACCTTTCAGGTAAATCCTTTTTAGATTTGTTTTCTGGCTCTGGTACCATTGCCATTGAAGCAGTATCCAGAGGTGCAGAACGAGTTGTTTTATGTGAAAAAGATAAAATAAAGATAAAAACTGTTTTGGAAAATGTTTCTATAACTGAAGAAATTATGGGAAACAAAATCCAGTGCAAGTTTTTACCAGTTGAGCTTTTTTTGAAAAGATGCACCGATAAATTTGACATTATTTTTTGCGATCCTCCTTTTCCCTATAAATATCATGAAAATCTTATTGAAGTAATAAGTGAAAGAGAATTATTAACTGAAAATGGAGTAGTTCTTATACACCGACCTAGTGAGCGCCATATGAGTAAAACAGTAGGAAATCTTTATCAAGTTGACGAACGTGTATATGGGCGTTCTATCTTGGATTTCTATAAGAAACCACTTGACATTTTGGATAAATAAGATAGTATAAAGAACGGGAATTTGCCTTGACACACGAAGATTTAAAAAAGATTTTTGATTCTCAGGTTTCTTCAGGGAGCTTTATAAAAACTACAGATGCTCCTGTTTCTTCTCTTACATCTGAACAAAAAGTAGTATTAAATCGGAAAGGAAATGTCTTTTTTAATCAAGGAGATATTCAAAGTGCCAGAAGATTATTTATTACAACTGGTTATTCAGATGGATTAACACGAGTTGGTGATATATACATGAAAGAAGGCAATGAAATTGAGGCCTTGAAATTGTATTGGTTAGCACATAATAAAAATAAAATAGAGGTTCTTTCAAAAAAGATTGCTGACCTTATATCGACTTTACTAATTTAAAAGGATTAAAAAATGGAAGATTTGTTTTCTACCCTACCCATTGATGCAGATAACTTTGAGGGAGCACTTGAAGTTGATGAAAATGCGAAACAAATTTCTGAATTATCAAAGCAGGGATATACTCTACTAAAAGATAATAATATTGATGAGGCAGAAGCCACTTTTAAGAAAATATTAGAAATTGAAGATAACAACAATTATGCATTAGTAGGGCTCGGTGATTCTGCAAGAAAACAAAATCATTTTAGAGATGCTATTGAGTATTATACTCATTGTCTTTCATTTCATCCTGGTAATAATTATGCCTTATTTGGTCTTGCAGATTGTTATAAAGCATTAAATCGATATCATAAAGCTATTGAAATTTGGGAACAATATCTGGTACATGATGACAGAAATATTACTGTTTTAACCCGAGTTGCAGATGCCTATAGAAAAATTAGAGATTTTAAGAAATCTAAGCAATTATATTTAAGAGTATTAGACATGGAAGATGACAACGCTTATGCTCTTATTGGATTAGGACACTTGCATTATGATTTTAAAGAATACAAGGATGCTTTATATTACTGGTCTAAAATGCTTGAACTTCATGAAGATGCAGTAGACATAAGGGTTCTAACCTCTATTGGAAATTGTCATAGAAAGTTAAAAACCTTTGACAAAGGTATTTATTATTTTGAACGTGCTTTGGTTATGGATCCAAAAAACTTTTATGCATTATTTGGATTAGCAGACTGCTATCGTGGAATGAATCAACAGTTTCGTTCTATCGAATATTGGGACAAAATCCTTGAACTTGATTCAAAAAATAAAGTTATTTTAACTCGATGTGGTGATGCATATAGAAATACAGGTGACTACCCTAAAGCAACTGAGTATTACCAAAAAGCTTTGGATATAGAATATGATTTATATGCTGTTCTTGGTTTGGCATTAATAAACAAGGGCCAAGGAAAATATGAGGATGCTGTTGTAAGTTTGTCTAAATTAATTCAAGCTGATCCTAAAAATTATCGTTTATACATTGATTTAGCAGATTGTTATATAAAACTTAATCAAAAGAATAAGGCAATTGAAGTGCTTCAGGATTTTCAAAAAGTTGGAATAAGAAGTCAGGCAGTTTTAGAGATGCTTGAAAAGCTTCAGTAAAATCGATTACAATAAAGCTGGATATAAATCCAGCTTTTTTTGATTAGGACATATATGAATAAAATTCCCTTATCTGGTCTTTTACCTGAAGAAATTACAGAACAATTGAACTTAAACGAGAAATTTAGAGGAAAGCAAATATTTAGATGGATTGGTACAGGTGTATCTTCTTTTGATAAAATGACTAATTTATCAAAAGAATTAAGAACTACTTTACCCGAAATATCAGAAATACGTAGCTCTCAAGTTGAACAAACATTAGTAGATCCTGATGGTACAATTAAATTACAG
>CALNCH010000018.1 GCA_937875245.1 uncultured Spirochaetaceae bacterium | reverse complement strand
CAGGATCCCCAATGTGGGGGGAGCCGAGCATAAAAAGCAGGAGAAATAATTCGATTTAATGCAATAAAAAATAAACCAGCTATATGAAAGCGAAAGGCTTTTACGGTTAATAGCACTGATTCATCAGTAAAACGGTGATTTTTATATACCAAAATAATAATATTTTCACCGGTAATGAGAGAAAAGAAGGTGATTGGGATGGTAATTAAGGCAATAATATTCATTGCTTGAGACAACATTTTCGAAAAACTTGTCCAATCTTTTTTTTGGGCTAAGCCAGATAAATCTGGAAGGATTACGGTACCAATAGATACTGCAAATATTCCTAAAATTAGCTCTTGTAAGCGAAGAGAATATTGTAAACTCGAAACAATTCCTGTTCCGGCGTTTCCTGCCAAAGCTGTTGACACTACATCATTCAATTGGTAGGCAGCCATTCCAATAATAGTTGGCCCAATCAGGGTTAAAACTTTTCTTGTTCCGGGATTCCCAAAAGCGTTTTTTAAACTGGTAAGTGAGATTTTCCAACCCTGTTTTAGCACGTAGGGTAATTGAAACAAAGCTTGGACACATCCACCAAGGAGTACACCCACTGACATTGCTCGAGCAGGATTTTCCATTTTGTTTGCAAAAAGATAGGTAGATCCAATTACCATTAAGTTAAATAAAATGGGAGTAAAACCAGAAGGTGAAAATATTTTTAAACCATTTAATATACCTTGAAAAAAGGCTGCCAAAGAAATAACAAACAAATAAGGAAACATAATTCTCGTCAGCAGTGTCATTTCTGGTAAAATAGCAGTTGAATTCTCATCAGTAAAAAAAGGTACTATTAAAGGAGTTGCAATAATACCAATAATAACCGTAATTGCGGTAACAAAAGAAACAAGGGTAAAGGTAGCAGAAACAAATTGTTGAGTTCTTTCTTTTCCATTAGGAAGGGATTCTTGTTCTTCTAAGTATTTTTTGAAAGTAGGAATAAAGGCAACTGATATACTATTTTCTGCAAACAGACGTCGAAATAAATTGGGAATCATAAAGGCTATTCCAAAGGCATCTGCCAAGGCTGATGTTCCTAAGAAAGCAGCCTTGGTCATTTCTCGTACAAGCCCTAAAATACGGGATATTAAAGTAAGCATTGATAATCTTATTCCAGATGCTACAAGGTTTTTTTTAGCTGTTGATTTCATATTGAGTTAGAATAACGGTATTGTGTTTTTGTGGCAAGGAGTATATTATTTTGTAATGCCGAGAAAAAAACTATTTTTCCAATATGTGGGAAAGACCCCCATTATCCCAATCTCTGCTAAGATTTTGGCTGTCTTTGTTTGTTTACTATTGTTGTCAAATTTCACAACAAATTTTATCAATGTACAGCTTAATCAATCTCAGATTATACGTTTGACGAATCAAATCTTAGTAAATGAACTAAAAGATTTGTATACCAATGCTTCAAACCAATTTGAGATATATAAATACTCTCAAGATCAAGATTCTGCGGTTTCTGCAATGAAAGAGTCTATCACAAAAAGTTTAGTGTATGATGACAGTGTTGCATTAGCTGTTCGTCCTGATGCAACCTTACTTTTTTGTCAAAAAACGGGTTCTAGCTTTCCAGGTTTTGTTGATTTAGGAGCATTGAAAACCCTTAAGCAAAATCTCACAGATGGTATAACAGAGGGTTCCATTAATTTTTCGGCAAATGGGGAAAGTTATCTGGGTGTGTATAAATATCACGAAGAGTGGAAAGTCTTTTTAATTCGGGCAGAAACCTTATCCGATTTACGCAGAGATTCAAATCGGGTTTTTCTCTTGGTTACCGCTATTATTATTGTTTTAACCGTTCTTTTCCTTTTTGTCGGGTTATTAATGTTTAAAAACATTTTCAAAAACATTAGAACCATGACTGAAAGTCTGTACAAAATGAAAGCTTCTCAAAAAATGGATTTGTTAGATTTATCGGGAGCTCCGAATGACGATATCACTTACTTGAGTGCTTCTTTCAATGCCTTGTCTTCAACTATTAACAATTTATTAGGTATTTTTCAAAAATTCGTATCTCAAGACGTTGTAAAAAAAGCTTACAGTGACCATGTTATTCATTTGGAAGGAACTCAAAGGGAATTAACCATTCTTTTTTCTGATATCCGTGGTTTTACCTATATGACTGAAACCTTGGGAAACGACATTATTAATTTACTGAACATTCACTATGACAGAACTATCAAAACTATTCATGAACAATATGGAGTCATTGGTTCTATCATCGGAGACGCAGTTCTTGCTGTATATGGTACTATGAATACCTTTGAAAATAAGTCTTTGCAAGCAGTAAAAAGCGCATGGAATATTACCCAAGTTACTGCAGAACTTCGACAAAAAATGATTGAGAAACGTGAAAAAATAGAAGAAACTCGTTCTTTAACCGAAGCAGAAGAAAGAGTATATAAAGCCGTTTTATTAGACGTTGGTGTTGGTATTGATGGTGGAAAAGTATTCTATGGAAATATTGGATCTTCAGAACATATGACGAATACTGTTATTGGAGATAACGTAAACTCCTCTTCCAGACTGGAAGGTTTAACACGAGTCTATAAATTACCTGTGATTGTATCTGAATATATTAAAAATGAAGTAGAAAAAGTATCGTTGCAATACAAGATGTACGAAATTGATACGGTTCAGGTAAAAGGAAAAACAGAAGGTAAAACAATATTCTTCCCCTTAGATACTACCTTGTATAGTAAAGAGGATATTTCAAAATACGATATATTTGCCCAGGGTTTAACTGCCTATTATCAGGGTGATTGGAAATCTGCTCGTCAGCATATGAAAGCTTCTGGTCTAGAAGTGTCTCAAGTTTTTCTGGAACGAATGGGTAATAAATCAGCACCTGAAGATTGGAGTGGAATATGGACAATGACTACAAAGTAATTATTCAAAAACCTGAAGTACGTTTGTTTCTTCAAGAAGAAGTATCTGCTTTCAATAAAGAGCAACCTGAAACCTACAATCTTGAGGTGGAATTTGCGAAAGCAAAGAAAAATCGGTCTCCTTTTATTCCTTTATTAATGACTGGACTTTTTATCATTGTAATAGCTGCAACGGTAGGTTTTTACAAATATATTGACTATCAAAACAGACATATTGAAGTTTCTGTTGATGTTTTTGAAGACGTGAATCTTCGAAAGTTGCTGGATATGGTATCTCGAACGGAAGAATCTTTAGCATCATCAAAAAATCAACGGACTAAAATTGAAAATGAGCGTAGTGTGTTATTAAACGAAGCAAAACTACAATGGGAAACAGAGAACTATTCTATAACATCAATGCTACTGTCAGGACAAGAAAGACAAAAAAGAATAGCGACAGCACAAAGGGATTATCAAAAACGAGTTGATGAAATAAATACCTCCTATGATGAAAAAGTAGGGGAAATAGATGTAACTATAGCGGATTTGGAAAGACAATTAATACAATATGATAGTCAAAACGTGGAAAGAGCATTACAGCAACAAGTTGCAATAGACTCTCAGCGTCAAGTTTTTGAATTAGAAAAAGAGCGATTAACTGCGTATTATGAAGAGCTCCTTGCAGTTTTAAGAGAACGAAATATAGAATTACAACAGGACGCATCTGATTCACAGCGAAAAGCAATTGCAGAAGTTTCACAACATTATAAAGATCGAATCGATGTTCTGGATCCTCTTTTTACTGATGAAGTAGGAAATAATATCGTATTGCAAAATAGTGAATTTCCCCATGATATTTCAAACATTGAAGCTTTTAAAAACTATATGATATTTGAAGAATATCCGGACTTATTATTGGAATTAGAATCTGTAATTAGTGAATATAAGGATTTAGAGTATATATCAAATATGATGGCCTCAATTCCTTTTGAAAATAGTATGAAGGAATATAATGCCGCAGTATTATCTCAAGCTTTTAGTGCTGGAGAACAGGTTGGTTTCTTAGCAGTTACTTTTGTTGATAAAATAGAAGCTAAGTATCAGGAAATTCTGAGAGAAAAAGAATCTCTGATTGCAACCCAAAAACTGGAAAATGAATTTGGAATCCAAGAAAAATCTGTTTTAGAATCTCAAATAGCTACCTACAAACGTATGGAAAGCTATTTTGATAGTGTTGCCACTCAATCAGGGGACGCAGGTTTTATTCTGGACATAGGCGCAGATTCTTCTATTTTGGTGTATCTGTCTCCTTTGTATAAAGATTCTGCTCTGGAGTTCGGGGCCTATGTTTTTAGAAATTCCAACCAAATAATTGATCGAGTTAGTTTTGAAACTCAGGGTTCTTTTATATTTGCTATTCCTGCAAATAAAGAAGCAACTCAAAAAATGAAAGTAGGTGATAGACTGCTTTTAGATATAGTTAAATAAAGAGGTTGTGTTGTGAAAAAAACAGCAGTCATGCTTTGTATTATTTGTGGGGCTTTTTCTTTTGTGTGTTATGGTCAATCTTGGAATATACAACCTTCTGATACTGGTTTTTACACTGGTATGCGAGAAGATGGGAAGTCCGTTGAAATTTTTTCTCAAAACTCATTGAGTGATGAATGTATTGGGAAAATTGAAACATCTCTCAATATTACATGGAGTATTACCTCTTTAACAGGGGTAAAAACTATTGTAAAAGTAGAAAGTGGTGATATATTCCGTTTTGTTATTTATCCCCATTCTCTTTCCTATAAAGATTTTTCTTTGCTACCTTATTTACCTCAAGGATTAAGTTTTTATTATGACACAGCCTTATTTTATGATATCACTTTAAAAGTTGATGAATTAACACCTCGCATTACTGGTGCTTTTGTATCTCCTACTGATTTACTATTTAACTTGCAACAAGTTGTAGATTCTCCTACTCGATTTATGACAGATACCTATCTCTTTAATCGTATTGACCGGTTAGAAACTGCAGTGGCGGCTTTAATAAAAAAAGGCTCTACTCGGTTGCCTTTACTTGATGAAACTATTATCATTAAAGTTGAAGGATATTATAATGAAGATAATAATATCACCGAGCAAGAGGCTTTACTTCGTTTAAAAAAAGAAGGGATAAAAGCAACCTTAAAAGATGTTAAGGCTGTTTTCATGATTTATATAGACAAATAGGAAATGGGAAAAATTAGATATGGATATTGAAAAAATACATTTTAAAACAGTAAAAGAACCACTTAGAATGGGCATTGATGTTGGTTCAACTACCGTTAAGGTTGTGGTATTAAACGACGATGATACCATGTTGTTTTCTAAATATGAAAGACATAGAGCGGATATTCGCAGCACTATTATTTCTGTTGTTACAGAAGCCTTAGATGCAGTACAGTCTAAAACTAATTTAGGAGAAGATCAAACCCTCAGTTTAAAAGTTACCGGTTCTGGTGGATTATCTGTATCTCAATGGCTTTCTATTCCCTTTATTCAAGAAGTTGTTGCATCTACTACTGCTGTTACAAAGCTTATTCCACAAACGGATGTTGTAATCGAGTTAGGTGGAGAAGATGCCAAAATCACCTATTTTACAGGTGGTGTGGAACAACGTATGAATGGTACTTGTGCAGGAGGTACCGGTGCTTTTATTGATCAAATGGCCGCTCTTTTGGAAACTGATGCTCCAGGATTAAATGAATTAGCCAAAGGTGCCACTACTATTTATCCTATTGCGGCTCGTTGTGGTGTATTTGCCAAAACAGACGTACAACCACTAATCAATGAAGGTGCTCGAAAAGAAGATATTGCAGCTAGTATTTTTCAAGCTGTTGTCAGTCAAACTATATCAGGCTTAGCATGTGGTAAGCCTATTCGTGGAAATGTAGCTTTTTTAGGTGGACCACTTCATTTCTTAGATCAATTACGATATCGTTTTGTTCAAACCTTAAAACTTACTGGAGATGCTATTATTGCTCCTGAAGATTCTCAATTATTTGTAGCAGCGGGTGCTGCTTTCTCTGCAGAACGCTCTCTTTCTTGTATTTCACCTGATACCAAAAATCCCTTTGTATCAGTAGCTGATTTACGAGAAAGTTTAAAAACCTTAGTTGATGCAGAAATGACAGAAATTCAAAGACTGGAACCTCTATTTAAAGATGAGGCTGATCTTGAAGAATTTTATAAACGTCATGCTGCAGAAATGGCTCGTTCCAGTGAATTAAGTCAAGCAAAAGGTCCGGTTTTCTTAGGTCTTGATGCTGGATCTACAACAACAAAAGCTGTTTTAGTAGATAAATCCGGTAATATTTTATGGCGATTTTACGATGTAAACGCCGGAAATCCAGTTGATTTAGCTGTTCGAGTATTAAAAGATTTGTATAAACAACATGATCATGGTTTTTTATCAGCTCTTTGTCTG
>CALNCH010000017.1 GCA_937875245.1 uncultured Spirochaetaceae bacterium | reverse complement strand
TATTCTCAAAAATCTTCGCTTGCCTCGTATTTTACTTTCTTGTTTAGTGGGATGTTGTTTATCTGCCGCTGGAGTTACCTATCAAAGTATTTTTAAAAATCCTATTGCAGCCCCAGACTTGTTAGGTGCTTCTTCTGGTTCTGCCTTTGGAGCCTCTCTTGCTATTATGTTAGGTTTTTCTACTACAGGAATTGCTCTATCTGCTTTTGTATTAGGACTCATTACTATTTTTCTCGTAATGTTTATTGGAAAACGTGCAAAAGGGGATCCAATTACTTGTTTAATTTTGGCAGGTATTATTATTGGTTCTCTATTTTCTTCTGCTACTTCTTGGATGAAACTTGTAGCAGACCCAAACAATCAATTACCTGCAATTACCTATTGGCTTATGGGTAGTGTTGCAAATACAACCATATCTGAAATCGGTAAGGTTTTTATTCCTATGGGAATAGGCCTCTTTATTTTATTAGTTTTTCGAAATCAATTAGATTATCTCACCTTAGATGAACAAGAAGCCCAAAGTATGGGAGTTAATACACAAAAAATACGAACCATATTATTATTAACTGCCACTTTATTGACAGCTTCCAGTGTTGCTGTCAGTGGTACCATTTCTTGGGTTGGTTTAGTAATACCCCATATAACTCGTCGCCTAATAGGAAACCGAAGTCGTATTTTATTACCAGCTTCAATGCTTTCTGGAGCTTTATTCTTAGTCCTTATTGATACCATATCCAGAACACTACTCTCTACAGAAATTCCAATAGGAATTCTTACTTCTTTTATTGGTGCTCCTTTTTTCATTTATTTAATAACGGCAAAAGAGGTGTATAAAAGTGCTTAAAGTTTCAAATTTGAGTTTTAAATCGATTTTACACAACATCAGCTTTGAAGCCTCTTCCCATGAAGTCATTACCTTATTAGGTCCCAACGGTGCTGGAAAAAGTACCCTCTTTAAGTGTATTTTGGGCCTTTTTCCCTCTTTTACCGGAGAAGTATTGGTAAAAAATGGGGAGCTTGGTTGGGAAAATATAGCAAATTTTTCCTTACCTGAAAGGGCAAAAATGATAGCCTATGTCCCCCAATCTCACGATTCTGTTTTTGAATAT
>CALNCH010000016.1 GCA_937875245.1 uncultured Spirochaetaceae bacterium | reverse complement strand
CAGCAGGGGATGGTGGATAGGGGTTTTCATTGGCATTTAGTTTTATATATACCCTGTCCTTAGGTTGTTCACCGGGAACATATGGGTTTAAAGATTCAAGTCTTTTAGCTAACATAGCATGTATATTATGACATGAAGATTTATACGTCAAGCCTATTAGACCTTGAGGAATCGAAAGAATACTGATATAATAAGTGGTTATGGTAGCCAAAACAACTATTCACTCTTTATTGCGGGTATTTGCTCAAAGACAAAACAGTGCTTATGTTCATTATGCAGAATTTTGCGAATACATGAAACGTTATGCACAACATCACATTGAAGAACAACCAGATTTTAACCCTTTTCTAAGCAATCCTGATGCAGCAATGCAAAAAGATCTGGCTAAGTTACAAGATGAACGCAAAATATTAGTAGTAAACCAAGATACTGATAAAAAAGCAATTATTGTTACCTCTTACTTTACTGAAAAATTTGCTGCTCGATATAGAGAAATTATTAACAATCCGGCTATACCGTATCCGCTATTAACAGATTTACCTAAAAGCGTACCCCATGATATTATAGACCGAAAACAAGCCGGCACCTTTTTAGTAGAATTGTTTGAAAATTTACGGGAACAGTCTCAAAAAAAAGAATCAGAGCCCTCCCCTACAACAAAAAATGATGACCTAGTTCTTTATGGTTTAATTTTACCAAGAGATATGCCAGAAATTTTATTGCCAGCCTCCATTTCTGTTACAACACTCTTAGATATAGCTTTGTCAAAATTACGACAAATGTTACGAAAAGATGAATTTCATGATTATTTTCTTAAGAAACTAAAAATATCAAATCCAGGTAAGGAATTATCTGTTAAAAATTTTTTTACTCAGTTTATTCAAAAACCGAATGAATCAATGGAATCAATTAAAACTTCTGGAGAAGCCTTTTATTTTTGGAGTCAACTTTGTTACTTTATAAGACAGGATTATGAAAAGGTAAAAGATTATACCCAAGAAGATATTGCTATTTTGCAAAGTGTTTTTATTACAGAAATTTCAATTGGATATTACAAAAACAAAGCGCAACAAGATTTGCAACGAAATACCGCATTACGACAACTAGAACAAATTCTAAATAAACCTCCTTACTATTTTACAAAAGAAGCCATTAATCGTTTTGTAGATTCTCGGGGTATTCCCTTGTTGGGACAATATTCTGATGAAGATCTAACAGAGTTTTTACATACTGCATCTACCGCTTTATCTAACAATAACTTGCCAGAATTACTTATATTTAAATTAGAAACCTCTCAGCGTTATTACATATATAAAAACAAGGTTATACCTTTAATAATTCGTCTCTGTAGCGATGCCCGAGATATTGTTAAAGAAAATCTTACAAAGGAATGGTATTCCATATATAGACAATTTGATTCTATTTCTGCTATGACAGATCAAAAAGCTTTTGAAATACGCCTTGAAGGAGAAGTAAGAACAACAGCACCAATATTATATGCACTGTTGAACTCAAACTTTTTATCCCTAGTACATTATGAAAATCGGGCAAATCAAGAATCAAATTCTGGAGAAAAATTTAATTTATTTGCAAATGGACAACTTCTCCCATATAGCGAATTACTTATGATTTCTCGACAAGAAATTGTTACAGACTCAAAGATTTTATTACCCTTCTGGTATACCGTTCCCCTTATTTCATGGATTGCAAAATTTATATTTAAACCCCAAAAATCTCAAAAAGGAAAGGTAGCTAAACCAAGGATCCAAGAAGAAAAAACCCAAGTGACTATTCAAACTGAAGAAAGTTCTTCAAATTCAGAAAATAATAACCGGAAACTTGAATTCCGACGGGCTGCACGTGAACTTGAAAAAAAAGTAGTTCCACCAGGATCCACATTAGATCGGGAACTTTCTGCATATGCCCATCAATGGAATCGAATTTTAGATAAAGAAACTAGTGCAAATTTGACAGAGGATGTAAATTCTCTTATTCGTGATTATATGCGTAAAACATTGCGAACACTGAAATCAAATCATTTTACAATGGAACGAATTCAAATACTTGCAGATACCCTAGTTAAAACCCCATCTCTCCAAAAAATTAGAGAAAAAGAACAATTACAGATGTATGTTCAACTATACATTATTAAATTAGTCCGTAATCTATAATTTTTTTGTTTTGTTTCTCACATTTTCTAGATACTGCCTATCTATTTGATAGAGCATACCTTAACGTATGACAAAAAAAGTATCTAGGAGATTTTTATGAACGCATTAAACTCGATTATTCTTGAAGGAAACATCGTACGCCCTCCAGTCCTAAAAGAAACATCTATGGGCACTCCAATCTGTACTATTTGTATTGCATGTAACAGAGCATATAAAAACGGTTCGGACTTTGTTGAAGAAGTATCATATTTTGATATTGAGGCTTGGGGCAAAATGGGCGAAATTTGTGCTGAAAAAGCCTCTACAGGAAGAGGGATTCGGGTTGTAGGACGACTAAAGCAAAGTCGTTGGCAAGATGAAGAAGGCAAATCTCATTCAAAAATTACTGTCATTGCGGAACACCTAGAGTATAAACCTGTATTTACAAAAAAAACAAAGGAAGAAACAACAGAAGACGAAGCAGTATCAGAAAAAAAATCAGCTCTTACAGAAGAAGAGCTGATTGCAAGTGCAGAAGCTGAAGAAGCTTTAGTTTTCTGAGCCTCTTCTAATTATCGTTTTCCATTCCGAGGAGAAGGACGTCCCCCTCTAGGTTGTCGTCCTTTTCCAGAACCTTTATCACCAGTATAATTATTATCTCTTTCGTATCTGGGTTGACCAGAGGGCCGACCACCTGTTCCACTTCGAGTAAGGGCATTTCGCTGGCTTGCACGTTCATTCATAGACTTATATTCTTCAATTTTATCTGGATTATAAAAACCATCTTTCCAATTAAAACGGCTTGTATCAGGTAATACTTCACCCTTATATACCGCTTTCATAATTAAACGGAATTCACTTTTAGATACTTTTGTCTTAGACATATCAATTAAAAAGTGAGTAAAACCTGCTTGTTCCATAAACTTAATCTTATCTACCAAAGAGAAAGGTTTTTCCGGCATTACAAAAGAACCATCTTCTGTGGATAATGCCTTAAAGGTTACGCCCTCTTTGTCGTTAAAGTAGGTAAAGTTATATGATTCTGGTAACTTAAAACGCATTCTAAACAATGCAGGATAAGCAAATAAAGTAAGCATTACTTTTCGTCGTTGCTTTCCTTCAAAAGCGGCTTCTACATTTTGACGTGAGTTTTCATAAGGTGTAATAAAAGCTTCGATATTTTGGTTTTCAAGCCAAGAGGCTGCCCAACGATTAAAAGTATATAAATAAGGTCCACCAATCATTGTTGCTTTTTTGTTTTTAAGCATATTGATATGAGCGGGGTTATTTACTACCCAATAATGAAATCCATCTTCGATTAAATAATCAATAGTTTCTTGTAAACTTTCTTCAATTTCATTTGGACAATATGGGTCTAAAGAAATAAAGACTTGTTTTTTACTAAAAGGAAGTACTTCTTTCTTCTCTATTAATGCTCTTTTGGTTTCTGAGTTTAATTCTAAAATAACACGAATAGGATGTTCAGCTAAAATAGCAAACATATCTTGTACGGTTGAGACTTGAACGTAAACACCGTCAGGAAAGTATGGTAATCCCTCTTTTGGCATTGCAGTTAAATCTAAAACTGGTAACTCTTGGGCTCCTGGTTGAGATCTGAAAACACTTAAATCGTTGGGTAAAACACGAGGATACCGTTTTGACATGGATTTAGTTTGAAGTAAATAAACGGTGTCTCCCGGTCCAAATCCTTGTGGAATGTCAATCCAGCGTTCTGTCATTGAGCCTTTAATACTTCTCACTTTATGACTTTCACGACCGGTATCATCTTTTTTGTGAAGACGAATGGAATCTCCAATATCTGGATCATAACTACCACCCCTTAAAAGTGCATAGTTTTGTTTTTCTCCAGTAGAAATAAGTTGGTCTGAATCGTATTTACCTTCTTCATTTGGACGACTACCAGTAGTAGCTTCAGTAATTTCTTCAGTACGAACCTTGTCGATTTTTCCTAAATAAATACCAGTACCACCAGCTTGTTTTGGATTAATAAGATTTTCTGCACTTGTTGATGTATACCAATACTGAGTTTTTGAACGAGCAAAATCAGTAGAAAGCATACGTTTACCAGTTGCGATAGCACCTTTTTTGTCTTCTTCCCAGTGATCCATAACATATCGGTATGCAGAAACAACACTACCAACATATTCAGCACTTTTCATTCGTCCTTCTATCTTGAAAGATTCAACTCCAGCGGTAATCAAATCTGGAATTCTTTCAATTAGTTGCAAATCATTTGGAGAAAAGAAATAACCTTGTTCAATTCCACCAGGTACTTCTGCGTCGTAAAAACGGCGACAAGCTTGGGTACACATACCTCTATTAGCTGATTTACCACCTAAATAACTTGAAAAAAGACATAAACCTGATTCACTGACACACAAGGCTCCATGAACAAAGACTTCTAACTCTGCAGAGGTTCTTGCCTTGATATTTTTTATCTCTTCTAAACCTAATTCCCGAGAAAGAACAACTCGTTTCAAACCTTCTTTACTTAAAAGATTTACGCCTGCTGCACTTGCCACATTCATTTGTGTTGATGCATGGAGTCGTAAATTAGGAAAAAACTCCTGACACATACGAACTACACCAAAATCTTGAACAATTAATCCATCAGGACCAATTTTATTTAAGTAAGCTAAAAATCTATACAACCGTTCCATTTCTCTTTCTTCTAAAACGGTATTTACGGTAACAAATATCTTCTTCTTCTTTCGATGGACAGCTTGAACAGCTGCTTCAAATTGATTCCATGCAAAGTTAGTTGTACGCAATCGTGCGTTAAAACTTTTGAGACCCATGTAAACTGCATCAGCGCCTTCGCCAATTGCAGCATCTAATGCTTCGACATTTCCTGCCGGTGCTAATAATTCTGCCATATGTTACATTATAGCAGAATATGCAAGTAAAAGATAGTAGTATCAGTTAGTAAGCATTTTTAGAATTAGGTTTTCCCGGAGAATAACCACTAGTAGCAACAACAAACCAGTCTTCACCATTTCCTGGCCATGGACCGGTTTCTCCTCCTTGAAAAGCTTCTTCAATTTCAGGAATATTTTGCCGGCAAAAAGTTCTTGTAGCAGACATCTTGTAACAATCTGCAGCATTAGCTATAACATATCCTGCTGGCCACATTCCTTGTTCAAAACATTCTAGTGCAAGTTTGTCACAATAGCTTTTACTCCAACTAGTTTTTGTAGGTTCTTTATATAAAATACAGTCCATAACAGGGCCGTTTAATCTGTCTTTTAATACAATTACATCTGAAGTTGACACCGTTGCATCCATTCCACCTACCCAAAAATCTCTGGCTACAGCAACACTATCCGATCCCACTGAAAGTGATAAATCTTCTCCTAGTTCCGATACTAAACCTTCGGTTCCCGGATTTCTCATATGAACAACTATGTATTCACCTTGTTTTACTTCTGCAGAAGGTAAAAAATATAGTATATCTTCTCCTGCGCTA
>CALNCH010000015.1 GCA_937875245.1 uncultured Spirochaetaceae bacterium | reverse complement strand
CTATATCACCCTTAATAAAAGTTTTTCTGTTTTCTCCATCAACAGAATTCATTTTTACTGCGTAAAGTTTAAGAGTGTCATCTCCTTCGTTCCCTTCCCAAAAACCATTATCTGTGGATATTCCAGATGACATGTATAAATCGATACAATCTTGCAATGAATTTGTTGGTACTATTCTACCTTTATCAAGAAACATTCCTTTATTACATAACGCAGTAACTGCCGGGATCTGATGGCTAACAAATAAAACGGTACGTCCTTGTCCTGTACTCAATTCATTCATTTTGCCCAGTGCTTTTTTTTGAAAACTAGCGTCTCCTACAGCTAAAACTTCGTCAGCAATAAGAATTTCAGAATCTAAGTGGGCTGCAACCGCAAAAGCTAATCGAACGTACATTCCACTTGAGTATCTTTTTACAGGGGTATCAATATGTTGTTCAATTTCGCTAAAAGCAATAATTTCATCAATTTTCCGGTCAACTTCTCTTCGTTTCATACCAAGAATAGCACCATTTAAGTAGATGTTTTCTCGGCCTGTTAGTTCTGCATGGAAACCGGTTCCAACTTCCAACAAGCTAGCAACACGCCCCTTAATCTTTACACTTCCTTCTGTAGGGGCTGTAATACGACTTAAAACTTTTAAAAGGGTAGATTTTCCTGCACCATTTTTACCAATGATACCAACTCTGTCTCCTTGTTTTATCTCAAAATTTAAGTCTTTAAGTGCATTTCCAGCATATTTATTTTCTCCAATACGAGAATGTGGGTCTTCTTTACCACGTTTTAGTGCTAACCAAGTTTGAATGTCTCGGAATAAGGTTCCGTTGTTAATCACACCAAGTCGATAATATTTTGATAAATGCTCGGCTTTTATTACTGTATCACTCATGTTGTTCCCTATATGTTAAAAATTGTATTTTAATCCTAGTTCAAATTTATAATTTGTAAGCTCTATGTCAGTACTAAAAGGTAAATTTTTATATAATGGATTTAATATTAGATTGTATC
>CALNCH010000014.1 GCA_937875245.1 uncultured Spirochaetaceae bacterium | reverse complement strand
GCATCGAAATTGCCAGCCAATTGTTGAATGTTCGATCAGGAGTAGCCCATCTTACTCATTTGGCAGGATTTTTGGCTACTTGGTTATATTTTTTAATTCGTATGGGTATAAACCCTTGGAAGACATGGAAAAACGCATACAAATAATACTTTTCCTACTTTTTATTTTTCTCCCTCTTTCAAGCCAAACTAAAGTCGTTTCAAATAATATACGGATACCTGTGTGGTATGCCTTAGATCCTCTTCCTGGAGTAGAGAAAACCCTTTCTCCCGGCGATGCCTTTTTAACCAATGCAGTTGTTAACATAAAAGAAATTTCCCCTTTTATTTTAAGTGGTATGATTTATGGTTGGAATTTTAGTTACACTCCTTCTGATAAATTAAGAGGTGTACCAGAATATTTCGAGTTTACTTCTGTTAGTCAAATCGATTCCTCTCAAACCGAAATACGTTATACCGATCCTTTTTTCACTGACGAAGGCGCAAATCTTTGTGCTTGGGTGGAATTGGATCGAACACCAGAAATGATGAAAAGGTATTATCATTGGAATAGTATCAATTTCCCAAAAATAAGTGGAAAAGGAAAAGCACCCGTTAAAGAAAGCGTTAATGGTATAAAAAAGGCTTTTGGGGAAGCAATTAAAGAGGCAGTTCGCACTTATGCCCAAGGAATTGAAAAAAACAAACCTAAAGAAATTTCTGGATCCGTTTATCTTATACACACTCCCCGGTACTACATTGACAGTGGCTTCTATGTTGCTGACCTTGATTTTTTTCTGCATGTGGGTAAAATAGTTCAATACACACAATTTTAATGTGTAAAGACTAAGGAGTATTTTCCTATGAGAAAATCTATTTTATTAATAAGCTTACTCTTTTTTTCAGTAGTAAGTTTTGCCCAAGATTCTGCTGATTTAAACAAAATCGAAATAATTCAAGAGAAAGGTACTCTCTATACCTTACAAATTGAGTATACCCCTTCTTTAGACGAAGCTTGGTTTGTATACACCATTCCATCTTCACTTTTTGAACAAGGTGAAGCAATGAAAATTATTCGTGAAAAAGCTCAGAGTTTTACAAAAGAAAGAGGTTATTTTTTCTATACCTATATGGGTGCAGATATTACGAAATATGATTACGAGAAAAAAGTTGCTAGATATATGTCTCATATAAAATTTCTTAACTAGTAACAAAACTGGAGAATATATAAATGGACCTGCAAAATCTAATCAAAAACCTTCATCCACTTGAAATCAGAGTTATTAGAACTTATAAACCTAAAGAAGAACTAACTTCTGATAAATTACAAAAAGAACTTTCTTATAAGGAAGGTCATGCCAATCAAGCTTTCTCTTGGCTTTCTGGAAAAGAGTTAGTAACTGTTGTTCGCAGAGAACCTCACACTTATTTTGAAATAACTGAGTTAGGTAAATCATATGCTGCAGAGGGAATTCCAGAAGAAAGAATTATTTCTTTCTTAAAAGAAAAAGGTGGTCACCCTCTTCCTCAAATTGCTAGCAGTTTAAACATTGAAAACAAAGATGTAGGAAGTGCATTTGGTGTTTTATCAAAAGAAGGGGTACTTGCAATGGATAGCGAGAAAAAAGCTATTTATACAGGTGCTACTGTTCCCCAACGAATTACCCTCACTATCGCTTTATTAAAAAAAGCTATGAATTCAGAAAACGGATTATTAGATCAAGGAACCTTAAGCTCTGATGAAGTTGCGGTAATGAGTGGCTTGGCAAAGAAGAGGGGAGCCTCTGATGCTCCTTTCCGTATGATGGAACGAGAAACCGTTGTTTATTCATTAACCGATGTTGCAACTGAAGTTGAAAAAGGGCTAGAACAAGCTGGCATCACTGGTGAAGAAATTGGTACTATTACCCCAAAAATGTTAACTACCGGTGAATGGAAAAATGCATCTTTCCGTGGTTATAATATTGGAATACCTCCTGCACGAATTATTCCAGGACGTACAAATGCCTATGTTTCTTTCTTGGAAAGTGTAAAAGATAAGCTTTGCTCTTTAGGTTTTGAAGAATACGATGGCCCTCTTGTTGAAACAGAATTCTGGAACTGTGACGCTTTATTCATGCCTCAATTCCATGCGGCTCGTGATATTCACGATGTATACTCTGTTAAAAATCCATCTCATGCAAAAAGCATTGAAGAACCCTTTTTAACAAATGTGGGAAATACCCATAGAAACGGTGGAAATACAGGAAGCCGTGGATGGAACTACGATTTCGACCATGAGTTTACCCGCCGATTAATTTTGCGCAGTCAGGGTACTGCTTTATCTGCCCACCAATTAGCAAATAATCCTAAAATTCCAGGTAAATACTTTGGTATTGCTCGTTGTTTCCGCTACGATAAAGTTGATGCAACTCACTTATCAGACTTTTATCAGACTGAAGGAATTGTTTTAGGAGACGACGTTACTCTAAAAACACTTTTAGGAATGTTGGAAATGTTTGCGGTAGAAGTTGCTGGTGCAACAGAAGTTAAATATGTGCCAGGTTACTTCCCCTTCACAGAACCTTCCATCGAAGTACATATCAAACACCCTGTATTAGGTTGGTTTGAACTTGGTGGTTCTGGTATTTTCCGACCAGAGGTTACTAAAGCAATGGGAATTGATGTTCCAGTAATCGCTTGGGGTATTGGTATTGACCGAATGGCACTTATGGCACTGGGATTAAATGACCTTCGAGAGTTATTCAGTACAGATATTGAACAAACTCGATTACGAAAAGCAAAAATGTAATTTTTAAGAGACTTGAAGTGCTCTTCCTAAAATTGAATTTTATTTGTCCAATTTTAGGGGTGCACTTCAGATAACCCCTTTTTAACTGAATAATACTTTTTACTCAGATCACAAATCTTCTACTTCAATCCACTTTCTAGAACGTTCTACAGCCCTTTTCCATTGATGATAGCTTTCATCTCTGTAACGCTCATCCTTTACAGGAGAAAAAGTTTTATCTGTTTCCCAACAAGACAAAAGTTCTTCTTTGTCTTTCCAAAAACCCACTGCCAGCCCCGCAAGAAAAGCTGCTCCCAAGGCTGTTGTTTCTACGTTTTTTGGTCTTACTACTTGGGTTCCTAGCATATCACTTTGAATTTGCATCAGAATATTGCTAACACTTGCTCCACCATCTACTTTGAGAGTAGTCAAAGAATGTCCAGCATCTTCTGTCATACAATTAATTACATCTTTTACTTGAAAACATATTGCGTCCAATGCGGCCCGGCATATATGTGCTTTTTTCACACCCCTTGTAAGGCCTACTAAAGTTCCCCGAGCATACATATCCCAATAAGGAGAACCTAGCCCTGTAAAAGCTGGAACCAGAACCGCACCATTTGAGTCTGAAACACTTTCTGCCAAACTATCAATCTCAGGAGCAGAAGAAATAAGGCCTAATTCGTCCCGAAGCCACTTAATAGTTGCTCCACCCATAAAAATAGACCCTTCTAGAGCATAGGTAACCTCACCCTTTAATCCTAAGGCAATGGTTGTTAATAAACGGTTTTGAGAAACAACTGGGATGGAACCGGTATTCATTAATAAAAAGCATCCTGTACCATAGGTATTTTTTGCATCCCCTTTACCAAAACAACCTTGTCCAAATAAAGCAGACTGTTGGTCCCCAATAGCAGCGCTAATAGGTACAGAAAATCCACACACACCTTTATCTGTATTACAATAAATGGTACTAGAATCCTTTACCTCTGGGAGCATACAGAGGGGAATATCCAACAATTCCAGCAAGTCTACATCCCAATCCAATAAATAAATATTGTACAGCATTGTGCGGCTGGCATTAGTTACATCAGTAACATGGCAAGTTCCACCACTGAGTTTCCAGATTAACCAAGAATCTATTGTGCCCGCTAATATTTCTCCCTTTTTTGCTCTTTCTCGCAATCCAGGAACAGTATCAAGAATCCACTTTATCTTTGTACCAGAAAAATAAGCATCGGCTAATAAGCCTGTTTTTTCTCTAATAACTTCATCTAATCCTTTTTTACATAAATCTTCACACAATTCTGCAGTTCTACGACACTGCCAAACTATTGCATGATATACAGGTTTTCCTGTTGCTTTATCCCATAAAACTACGGTTTCTCTCTGATTTGTAATACCAATGGCTGCAATTTCCTCATAAGATAGATTAAAGCTTTCTTTTGCTTTATCTATAACTTCTTGCATTACTTTAAGTTGGCATTGAAATAACTCTTCTGCATCATGTTCTACCCAACCTGGTCGTGGATAATATTGGGGAAATTCATTGTTTTTGGATACAAGAGGCTTAGCTTCGTGATTGTATAATATTGCCCGAGAAGAAGTGGTTCCCTGATCGAGAGCCAAAATGTATTTTTTCATCACATAATCCTATGGTTTAATAATATAGAAATTATTTTACCATAGGACTTGGAATTTGCAAGGTATATAAGTCATTTATAAATTGTTTAACTTTTTCAGTGCCACCAGAACAAAGAGCTGTGATAAAAGGTCTACCAATAAGAACTTGACTAACCCCAAAATGAGCCGCAACAGCTAAGTCTCGAGTTTTTCTTATTCCACCGTCTACCCATAATTCTTTGCAATTTTCCCTCAATACAGAGCCATACTCTGCTAAAAAAGCGGCAGTGCTACCCTTTAGATTATCTACTCGCCCACCATGATTGGAAATAAGAACAATATCAGGTTTAACTTCTTTTACCAGTTCTACATCTTCTGGTGTAAAAACACCCTTAATAGCAAAAGGAACAGAGAGCTGTTCTTTTATCAGTAATAATTGCTTTGCCGTTTTCTTTTCTAACTGGACTAGATTTCTCATAGTTACAATGTTGTAAGAGTCAATATCAACCCCTACAGAAGAGGCTATCGACCTACTCCACTCTATACGCTGTAATATTTTTTCGTTGGAATAGGGCTTAATAAAAACAGCCGATTGTAAACCAGGATTCTTTCTTTGTTCTCCTTGTACGGCTCTGATTCCAGATTGAATTTTTATATCAGGACATCCGTCTCCTATACTCAAGCCAGCTCCTGCTTCATGAACAGCATGAATAAGATCAAAATAAAACTGTTCTTCATCTGGGTATCCTACGTTTTCAACACCACCAGTAATAGGAGCAAGCCGGATTTTAGGTAATTCTGTGGGAATAAATCCTGAATAGGGAATAGAAAGATAATCAGCCAATAAATCCCAACCCTGGCAATTTAATTGAAAGTTTTCGTTTTCTCTAATACCACCCATACCTGGGAGTTCTGAAATACAACCAAATCCATCACACTGAGGACAAACATGACATTTAATCACCAAAACAAGTACCTACTTCTCGACCGCAAACCAAAGTGGGGTGGTCCAATGGAACACGCTTTGTTTTGCCTGCTATTTTCTCTAATGGAACACCTTCCAATTTTCCGTTTACTAATGTCACCATTTTTCCAAATTCACCACGAGACAACATATGAGCGGCTGCCACTCCAAACTGAGTAGCCAAGACTCTGTCATAAGGAGTAGGTGTTCCACCTCTTTGCAAATAACCCAATACGGTTACTCGGGACTCCAGCCCAGTAGCTTCTTCTAATTCACGAGCTACTCGATAAGCTATTGAATAAGGCATTTCTTTTCTTTGTTGTTTAAAAGTTTTTTTATCCATAAAGGATTCTTCTTCGCTTAATGCACCTTCTGCAACTACTACGATGGAAAAGTTTTTCCCCTCCGCTTGTCGCTCTTTTAAATGTGTAGCTATAGAATCAATATGATAGGGAATTTCTGGAATGAGAACTACATCTCCTCCCCCTGCAATTCCAGCATATAATCCCAGCCAACCCGCTTTATGTCCCATAACTTCAATAATCATAATACGATTATGACTGTGGGCAGTTGAGTGAAGCCGGTCAATAGCCTCTGTGGCTACACTTACCGCAGTGTGAAAACCAAAACTCACATCTGTACACTCTAAATCATTATCGATAGTTTTTGGTAAACCTATAATGTTTAAACCTTCTTGGGCAAGTAGATATCCTGTAGTGTTGGTGCCATTTCCACCTATCACCACTAAAGCATCTAAACCCCATTTTTTATAATTTTCTTTGATTTGTTGAACAGGGGTTAACCCAGTATCAGGATTGATTTCGTCATTTTTAAATGGTTTTTCTCTGGATGTTCCTAAAATAGTACCACCCCGAGTTAATATTCCAGAGAAGGATTCAGGTGCTAATTCTTTTCCTTTGCCCTGTATTAATCCTCGGTAACCTTCTTCTATCCCAATCACTTTCATGCCATATTGAGTAATGGCAGTTCGAGCGACTCCACGTATAGCAGCATTCAAACCTGGAGCATCACCTCCAGAAGTGAGAATACCAAATGTTTTAACAACAGGTTCTCCCATTTTGTCTCCTGTTCCTCAGTATAACAGATGCTCCCCCTTTCAAGCAACTGTCTAATATGATACTATACAAGGGATATGACGTTGAGAAGAATAAAAAATATTTTTTTAGAAAGCTTTTGTGTTTTTGCTTTTTTAATCCAGTTCAATTGTATTTTTCCACAGTCTTCTGTGGCAAAACCTGTTCCTTATAATGAAACACTTATAGGTACCAAAGATGGACTTTATGCTGTTTCAGATCTTTCAATAATTCCTTTGTGGGAAAATGGTCAGGTAGATAAAATATTAGAAGTACCTTCTAAGGGCTGGTATTTTTTAACAGTGAAAGGCCTTTTATTTTCTTCAGATTTGAAGAATTTTGAAGAACGTAACTCTGGATTACCTATTAATATTATTAAAAAATACGACGGTACAAATACAACTCTTGTTAAACAAGTTCAACCATTAAAAGATTTGGAAATTCATCCTGAAAACTCATCAATTATGGTAACCCTTACAAAAGATGCCGTATACATTACTCGAGATGAAGGAAAGACTTGGGAGAATCTGGGCTTTAGTGCCAAAACTAATGGAGCAAAGGCAGTGGCAGTTGGCAACATGCCAAACTCAGATAATACCTCTTCAACTCTTACGGTTTTTACCTCTCATTCCATTTATGGTCTTTCTTACATTCAACCAGATATTTCCAAACCAACTTGGATAGATGTAACTGGTGGCTTTGAAATTATGGAATCAATGGCTTCTCCAGATGAAATTGCAGATATTTTAGTTACTGCAAAAAATGGTATAACCAAGGTCTATTTAACACAAACCTTTATTCCTCGTTTGTATGAATTAAATTGGACCACAAAACGGGGAGAAGTTTTGGCAAAAGGCTCAGAAATTTTAGACACTTGGGACAGTCTTACAACCATGGGAAATAACCTTGGCTTCCTTTCCCCTGATGGAATTCATCAATATGATATAGAAACAAAACAAATAGCCCCTCCTGCCTTTCAAGACAAAATTATATCTATTTTAAAACAAATATCTGTAACTCCAACTTGTGCATCTTTTCCTACTTGGCTTACAGGCTTAAAAAAGAGCCTTTCTTTAAATGAACTATGGTTAACACGAGCTCATGATATCCAATCTGATTATGCAGATGCTATTGAAAATCACAAAAGTATTTATGTTCCTGCAAATCAAGTTACCACACAAGCCGGTATTGATAAGTTTAAAAATATTATTGCTACAAATAAATTAGACAGTTTGGTAATCGACATGAAAGACGATTACGGCTTATTACGATATAAAACAAATGATTCACTGGTAAAAGCAAAAGGTTATGTAAGCAGCTATGCCATTGACTTAGATTCCTTTGTTAAAACTTTCAAAGAAGACAATGTATATTTGATTGCACGAATTGTAGTTTTCAAAGATAAACATTTATCTCAGGTCGAAAATGGAAAGTATGCTCTTTGGGACTCAAAATTAAATAAACCCTGGTTAGGCATTCGTTCTTATCGGGATGTATTTGTTGATGAAAAGGGGAATGAACTTTCCAAAGAACAACTAGATGAAATTGATAAACAAAATACAGATCAGAGAGCGATAGCAAAGGCTTTTGGATGGGAGTTTACAGAAAAAGTTCCAACTTCAAAAACAGTTACTGATTATTATGATGAATACTGGGTAGATCCTTATTCCCAAGAAGTATGGGAGTATAATGTTGCTATTGCAAAAGAACTTATTTCTCTTGGATTTGATGAAATACAGTTTGATTATATTCGTTTTCCTACCGATGGAAAAAATTTGAGTAATGCACAATATCGTTGGAAAGATGCAGGTATGGATATGGAAGGCGCATTAATTTCTTTCCTTTCCCATGCTCGAGAAAACATTGAGGCACCTATTGCAGTTGATATTTATGGTGCAAATGGATGGTATCGAAGCGGAGCTAGAACAGGTCAGGACGTAGAAACCATGGCTCCTTATGTAGATGTTATTTCCCAGCCATTTTGAACAAGACTTTTTGGCTTATACTCCTGCTGTTGAACGACCTTACCGGGTATACTTTTATGGTACTTATAGAAACCTAGTAATAGCAAGAAATCAAGTTTTAGTTCGTCCTTGGGTACAAGCCTTTTATTTAAATGTTAGTTACGATAGAAAATACTATGGGGATGGCGTTGATTATGTTCAGCGTCAAGTTTTTGGAACTAGAGATGCTGCAAACCATGGTTACATGTACTGGAATAATTCTGGCCGATACGACGATATACGACCAGACATTGATTGGGATACGCCTTATCCTTGGACTACCGTAGAGACTGCACCAGGATTACGAAAACCTGCATTAAGTAATCCTGTTTGGTAATATTTGTAATGTGAAATAAAGGAGGCATGATATGACAGAGGTATATAAATGGGGAATAGAAGTAATTACTACTATTCAATTAATAAGTAATCCTTTTCTAACTGCTATCATTAGATTCATAACCTCTTTTTCTGGAGAAGTATTTTTTATTCTCGTTTTAACTCTGCTTTTTTGGGCAGGAGACAAGAGGAAAGGAGCAAAAATTGCTTTTTTAATCCTTCTCTCCGCTGCGGTGAACACTATCTTAAAAAATACATTACAAGTATTACGTCCTTATCAGCAAGATCCTTCAGTATTTATTATCAGTGAAAACGGTTTTTCTACCCCTAGTGGGCATTCACCGTTTGCTGCTACCTTTTGGCCTTATTTTTCTT
>CALNCH010000013.1 GCA_937875245.1 uncultured Spirochaetaceae bacterium | reverse complement strand
CAAGGGGTCAGTGTTTTTAGCTCTAACTACACCTTATATGCAGATTTTTCTGCTCGCCTTAACGGTATATATGGGATATATACTGAAGAAATTGAAGTCTATTCCATTGATGAATCTTTCTTATTTTTCCCAGAATGGTCTTCAAATCAATTAGAAGAAATTGCCCACAATATTAGAAATACCACCGCTCAATGGACAGGGATTCCTGTTTCTGTAGGCATAGCACCTACAAAGACTTTAGCTAAACTGTGTAATAAACTGGCAAAGAATACAGATGGTGTTTTTAATTGGAATACCTGCAACAAAGAATTAGTGTTAAAAAATTGCAAGGTAGCTAATATTTGGGGAATAGGTTATAGCAAAGCAAAAGTACTAAATAGATACGGAGTCAACACAGCTCTTGATTTATCGCACATGAGTCTTTACCTAGCCAAAAAACTACTTACCATACAAGGTATGAAAACGGTACAAGAATTACAGGAAATAAAAGCAATAGACATAACTATTCGTCAGGGACATAAAAACATTACTGCCTCTAAAAGTTTTGCTCACTTAGTTACAGACAGAGATGAAATACAAACAGCAGTTGCAGAATATACCCAAGAAGCGGTGAGACGAATGAGAAAAGACAAAAAAGGGGCTCAATCCATTGTCGTTTTACTTATGAACAGCCCTTGGGCCTGCAAAGAATCACCGGTTTTTCAAAGTTCCGTGTATACTTTTTCTGATATAACCGCCTATCTACCAGAAATATTACATGCTGCAAATATGTTATTAGCACAAATGTTTCAGGCAGGAGTTGGATACCGAAAAGTAATGATTTCCTTACTAGGATTAGAAAACTATAACGGCCCAGAACAAGATTTATTTGACGATAATAAACACTCTAAAAAACAAGAACAACTTATGTCCATTGTAGATAAAATTACTGATAAATATGGACAAAATATGATATTTCCCGGAACAAAAAAATTAAAGCCAGAGGTTAATAAAGAGGGAGAAATAAGTAATCGTATTATGCAACGAAATTATTTATCCCCCTCTTATACCACCAATATATCCCAACTTCCTCAGGTATTATAATGTTTTACAGGGGACGAAGTGGAGCCGTTTCTCCAGATTAGAAAGGTATTTTTACCCATGACCCCACCCAAAAGAATGCTGTTGTTAAGTAAAAATTAAGAGGGTTTAAAACCCTTGCCAATAATTTCGCTAGTGTTAGTAATGGTAATAAAAGCATCTGGTTCTACTTTTTTTAAGTATTGTTGCAACATATAACCTTGAGAAGGTTTCATTACACTCATAACAATATATTGCTTTTCATGAGAAAAAGCTCCTTGAGCTTCACTAATAGTCGCCCCACGATGCAGTGTGTGTGTAATATAATCGCATACTTTTTCAGGTTTTTTGCAGATTACATTAAAAACTTTGCATAAATTCATGCCTTCAATTATATTGTCTACTACTAAAGATTTAGTTAACAACCCTGCCACAGAAAACAAGAAAGTCTGAATCCCAAAAACCCAGAGAGCACCAAAGGTTATTACAGAATCAGCAACTAACAAAGCGGTACCAATATTAATATTAGAATGTTTTTTAATAATCATTGCAACAATATCTGTTCCACCACCAGAAGCTCCCACAGAAAATAAAAGCCCTGAGGCCACTCCCGGAAGAGCAACAGCATATAATAATTCCAGCAAGGGTTCATTTGTAATAGGGGTTGCCATGGGATACAGTACATCTAACAAAGACAATCCTAAAGATATTAAAATAGTTGCGTAAATAGTCTTAACACCAAAACCTTTTCCTAAGGTGATAAAGCCTAGCACCAGTAAAAAAGCATTAATAATAGCATTAGTCTGCCCCGCAGATAAACTGGTTTTCTCTGCTATCATAACACACAAACCAGTGACACCACCGAAAGTAAAATTATTGGGAAACCTAAAAAAATAGGTACCTAGGACCGTTAAAATAACCCCAATAGTTATAATGGTATATTCTTTTAAGATGGTTATTACTTCATTTTTATGTACACACTTCATGTCATAAGTGTATTTCAAAGTATTTTTTTCGTCAAATTCTACCAGCTTTTTATTTGAGTATTATACATAAATAGGGTAAACTCCCCCTATGGCATATGATAATCTTGTTTCTTTAACCCCACACATTCATTTAATTTTAGGGCCCACTAATATAGGGGTAATAACTCATCATACTAAAATCTACATAATTGACAGCGGTGGAAATGATAGAGATGGAGAACACATTCTTTCTTGTCTACAAGAACATTTCCCTGATAAAAAATTATTTGCAATTATTAATACCCACTCTAATGCAGATCATTCAGGAGGAAACGCTTGGTTAAAAGAGAAAACTGATTGTGAAATTTGGGCGACTCGTGGAGAACGAGCTTTTATAGAAAATCCAATTTTAGAACCAGCCCTTTTTTGGGGAGCTTTTCCCTTTACAGAAATTCGAAAATTCTATTTTGAAGGAAAACAATCTTTAGTTACTAAATTACTGGAACCAAAAGAAAATATTGAAATTTCTAAAAAACTTACAATTCGATGTATTCCTCTTCCTGGACATTTTATCAATATGATTGGAATTCAAGTTATAGATCATAACCATGATTCTATTTGCACTTTTTTAGGAGATGGCATTTTTGGCTTACAAATGTTAGATAAGTTTCCTATTCCCTATACCTTTGATGTAATTCAATTTAAAAATACCTTAGATTTTATTTCAACTATTGATTCAGATTATTATGTTCCAAGTCACGGAGCAATGGTAGTCTCCAGAGCAGAAATCGGTAGATTAGTACAAGTAAACAAAAAGATTATAGGTAAGGTGGAAAATGTTCTTCTTCAAATATTGGAAAAACCATTAAGCTTAGAAAAAATACTT
>CALNCH010000012.1 GCA_937875245.1 uncultured Spirochaetaceae bacterium | reverse complement strand
GAATTCAATCCTGGTTTTAAAAACACAATGGGATGGGATGAACCTAACGGAAAAACAGTAATTCAGAGAACAAAAAATTCATTTGTGGATTACCGGTTTGTAGTTGAACCTGATATAAAGCCATTTGCAATTTCCAATGATTTTATTGCAACTGCTGCAGAAAAAGTAGGGGAACTCCCAGAACAGAAGAGGGTTCGATTTAAGAAAGAATACGGATTATCTGATTTTGATGCAGAAACCTTAACTTCTACTAGAGCATTAGCTCTGTGGTTTGAAGAAGCTGCTGCTAAATCAAAAGATGTTAAAAAAGCCGCTAACTGGATTTTAGCTGAATTATTAGCAATTTTAAATGAAAAAGAAATAACTATTAGTGAAGTTTCAATTACACCTGAGCATATTGCTGAGTTGGTTAATGCAGTGGTTGAGGAAAAAATCACTAGCAAACAGGCTAAGGAAGTATTTGCAATTGCCATTGAAACAGGAAAAATGCCAAGCCAAATTATTAAAGAAGAGGGCATGGAAGTTGTTTCTGATACAGGGGCTATTGCTCAGATTGTATCAGAAATTATTGGAGAAAACCCAAAAGCAGTAGCTGACTACAAGAGTGGTAAAACAAATGTTGTTGGGTGGCTCATGGGACAGGTTATGAAAAAATCTGGTGGAAAGGTTAGTCCAGCGGTGGCAACTGAATTAGTTAAAACTGAATTAGAAAAACTGAAATAGGAAAACTATAGGATATTTTTTTTGAATAACCATGATAAATTGAAAGAAAAAATTATTTCTCAATATGGAAATATTAAGAGAGCCCGAGGTAGTTTTTTATATACTGCAAAAGGGATTCGCTTAGTAGATATGTATCAGGAAGCAGGAAGAGCAATTTTGGGCTGGGGTAGTGGAAATAACAAGTCCATGCAGATGATGAAAAATGCTATTGATAGAGGTCTAACTGGAAGTTTTCCTACTGATTATGAAAATCAGTTAAAAAGAGCTATATTACAGGTTTTTCCTGACTATTCCCATGTGAGATGGTATAATTCTTCCCAGAGTTTAGGTACTGCATTGTCTTCTTATTTAAATTTTGAAATTAGAAAAAGTGATAATACAGAGGAGGAACTGTCAGATGACACTTGGTTGTATAGTCACGGTGTTTCGTTTTGGCGACCTTGGTTTACAGATGATTGGTCTTCTGTAATGAAATCTCATCTGAAATTAGCTGTACCAGAATATGAAATTACTAGTGATACAAGAGTAATTTGTCCTCCTCTTCCATGGGCAAATGCTGGTTATTTTGTTATTTATAAAGATACCAATACTGATAACATTTTGCCTTCAGATCCTTGTCCTGCAGTCTATATTGCAGCTGTAACCAGATCTTTTTATGATTTAGCACTTGCATTGCAAATACGGGGGGAAGAGCAGTGGAAGGCCTTTGATAGCTCTCTTAGCCCTTATTTTGATAGACATGGACCTTATTTAATAACAAAAGTATCTAAAGAAAAGTACGAAGATTTTTTCCTCCATTGTCTTAATGTCGGAATAGTAATTGCTCCAAGTTGTCAAACTCCTTCTATTGTTCCCTATGGTGTTTCCCCTGGGGATTTTCGTAAATTAGATAGAAATCCTTTTGTTTTTTAAAGAAGGTAAAAAATGAGCCAAAGCGAAATTATTTTGTACATTATCAAACTGGTAATGGGTGGTTTTACTGCTTTTTTAGCCATTATGTTGTGGTCAAAAACTCGGGATCCAGCATGGATGTCTTTGGTTGCAGGGGTTGTTACTTCTTATGCTGGTATTGTATATGAAATGTTAAATGGGTTTGGATTAGTTGTCGCACAAGGTTTTACCATTGCAGGCATTCCCTTAGCAACCTTGCTTTTTTCTGTTATTCCTTCTTTATTTTATATAACTGCTTTTATTATGATGTTAATAAGAAACCGTGCATAAAAATATGTATTAATAAAAAACTACTTGAAAAACAAAAAGGCT
>CALNCH010000011.1 GCA_937875245.1 uncultured Spirochaetaceae bacterium | reverse complement strand
GTTAATTCACTACCTGGGTGCTTAACTTTCTTTGTCCATGAAAGATCATCAACATGTAAGAAACCGTCAATACCTTCTTCCAATTCAACAAAAGCACCAGCATTAGTTACTTTAACAACTTTCTTTGTTAATTTAGTTCCTTCTGGATATCGTTCAACAATTGTTTCCCAAGGATTTTCTTGTACTTGTTTAAGACCAAGTGATACACGACCAGCTTGGATATCATATCCAAGAACCATGCATTCAACTTCATCACCAAGTTTAACAACATCACTAGGGTTGTTGATTTTCTTTACCCAAGAAAATTCACTGATATGAACAAGACCTTCAATGCCTTCTTCTAATTCAATGAATGCACCAAAATCAGCCAATTTTGTTTCATGTCCCTTAACAATATCATTTACATGATATTTATCTTCGAAATGTAACCATGGATCGTCTGAAAAATGCTTTAAAGAAAGATTAATTCTTTTTTCTGCTGGATCAAGGCGAATAACCTTTAACTCAATTTCTTGACCTTTTTTTACAAAATCTTTTGGTCGAGTAACGTGACCCCAGCTCATATCATTAATATGAAGTAAACCATCGAATCCACCTAAGTCAATAAAAGCACCAAAACTGGTAAAACTTTTTACTGAACCTTTTACAGTGTCTCCAATTGAAATATTATTAAAGAAGGTATCTCGATTTGTTTCGATTGATTCTTCAAGATATTTTCGTCGGTTAACAACAACATTTGCTTTGTTTTCGGAATATAATCGTTCTACGTAAAACTTGCTTTTTACGCCGAGTAATTTTTCTGCCTTTTCTACTTTCTGACTATCAGACTGACTAATAGGTAAGAAAGCACGAATATCGCTTCCAAGATTTACTTCGTAACCGCCTTTTACCACCTTGTCAATTGTACCTTCAACAGGAACTTTATCCTGGAATGCTTGACGAAGATTTTTCCAAAGCTGTTTTACATCTGCTTTTTGCTTAGAAACAATAACTTCTCCGTGTTTGTTCTCTTTTGTGATAAGAACAACACTTACTACATCACCAACTTTCGGTAGTACCGAAAACTCCGATGTCGGGATTTTACCCTCTGATTTACATCCAACATCAATGAATACCTGATCTGGTGTTACCTGAATAACTGTGCCGTCAACAAGCTGGCCTTCTTCAGGTGATTCAAGATTGTTAAGATACTCGTCGAATTGTGTTTGAATGCCCTCGTTGGAGTTCTGAGTTCCATTCATTTCCACTTCCATCTCTGCCATATTAAACCCTTATATGTGAATTTTGTTAACAATTATCTCACAAACCTCTTCAATGGTCAAGTCCGAAGTATCGATATAAACTGCGTCCTTTGCAATTACCAACGAACCTTCTTTCTTGTTTTTATCTATCTCATCGCGTTTGCGAATTGTTTCTTTAATTTCTTCTAAAGACAAATTACTGCAGCCTTGTTTAAATCGTCTTTCTGCCTGTGCTTCTAAACTGGCATCCAAATAAAACTTGAATTCTGCATTAGGAAAAACCACCGTTGTAATATCACGTCCTTCACAGACAACACTTAATGACTTTGTTATTTCCCTTAATTTTTTGTTTACAATGTGACGTAAAGGTACAATACTTGAAATTTGAGCTGCATGAGCGTCTACTATATCAGAATGCAATAAATGATTTACATCTACACCATTTACAATTAAGTGTTCATTTATATATTCTAACTTTAGTGAATCAGTAAATTGTAAAATGCCATCCTCATCGGAAAGGTCAATATTTGCTTCTAAAAGTGAAAGGGTAATACCACGGTAAAAACTACCAGAATTAAGAAAAACAATGTTAAGTCGTTGTGCTAATATTTTTGCAATGGTACTTTTTCCAGTTCCTGCAGGACCGTCTATTGCAATTATCATATTAAACTCCTGAGATTTTCAATTTCTGTTTTAGTAATTTCTCTATACTGCCCTACTTCTAAATCATCCATGGCGATAGTTCCAATTCGGGTTCGTGTTAATGATTTTATTCCAATTTCGAATTCTTCGAAGACACGACGAATTTCCCGATTTTTTCCCTCTACCAATACAATTTTAATTTGTCTAGCTGAAAGTTGTTCTGCTTTTCTGCATTTATAAAATACATCATCAATTCTTATGCCCTTCATAAATTTTTCAGAAAGATGAAAGGGGATAGGTAAGCTAGTTTCTACTAAATATTCCTTTTCAATTCCTGAAGAAGGATGGGAAATCTCTTTTGCAAACTCACCATCATTAGTAAAAATAATTAATCCTTGAGAAAACATATCTAAACGACCAACATTATATAATCGTTCACTAAAATGAGGTTTTAACAAATCTGCGGCTACTGGACGATTTTTTTCATCGGCTAAAGAACATACATAACCAGCAGGTTTATTCAAAAGAACGTACCTCTTCTTTTCTTCCAATGTTACTTGTTTTCCATCAACTAAAACCACATCTTCTAGTGATACTTTTGTACCTAATTCAGTTACAATTGCACCATTTACAATTACACGGCCATCTGTGATAAAAACTTCACTACCACGGCGACTGGCCACTCCACATCGTGCTAAATACAGCTGTAATCTGATTTTATTATCAACATCGTTATTATCTTGCAAGTTCAAATCGCTCACTTTCAGTTTCGTCTAATTTTGGTAAATCAGCTATACTGTTAATTCTAAAGAATTTCAAGAATTCTTTTGTTGTACCATATTGGACCGGTTTTCCGGGAATATCTTTTTTTCCTACTTCCTTAATTAAATTCCGATCTATCAAAAGTCGTACCATGTTATCAGCAGATACGCCTCTAATTGCTTCAATTTCAGCTCGAGTTATAGGTTGAGAATAGGCGATAATTGATAATGTTTCCATAGCTGATTTTGAAAGTTTACCTTCTGTCTTTTTTCCGTATCGATCTTTCAAAAACACCCACAAATCTCTTTTGGGAGTTAATACCCATCCACCTGAAATTTGTTCTAGTTCTACTCCACAATCCTCAGCACTATATTTTTTTTGTAATTGTTCAATAACTAAGTCAATGACATCTCTGGATAATGCAGAAATGCGTACTAAAGCATCTTCATCTAAAGGCTCCCCTTCTAAAAAAAGTATGGCCTCTATTAATGCAGTTTCTTTTTCCAAATGTAACTCCATATTCCTCTTTTTCTATGCGGCTTCGTATGGTCTAATTTTTATATCACCAAACATACGGTTTTGATAAATACATGCCATTTTAAACTTGACGGCTTCCAATAT
>CALNCH010000010.1 GCA_937875245.1 uncultured Spirochaetaceae bacterium | reverse complement strand
TCATGCCGCAAAGGGAGAACCTGCAATTGCTGATACTCCTGAAAGTATGGGAATAAAAAGTGATCGTTTTGTTGGGGATTGTTATGTTGAGTTTAATACCTATTCAAAAGAACATCCGGAAGCAGAACAAGAAGCTCAGAATATGCTGGTAGAATGGGAAAAGGGTAATACCCAAATTCATACTTTATGGAATCAAATGAATAATTGGGCCCTCAGTGGAGTTCAGCAAACCTATGAAAGAACAGGAGTTTCTTTTGATAAATTGTATTTTGAAAGTGAAACCTATAAAAAAGGTAAAGAAGAAATTCTTAAAGGTTTGGAACAAGGTTTATTTTACAAGGAAGAAGACGGTTCTGTTTGGGTAGACTTAGAAGAAATAAAGTTAGATAAAAAAGTACTTCTGAGAAAAGATGGTACTGCTTTGTATATGACTCAAGATATTGGAACTGCTATTAACCGTCATGGAGATTGGCCTTTTAATCAACTCATTTATGTAGTTGGTTCTGAGCAGATTTATCACTTCAAAGTGTTATTTTATATCTTAAAAAAATTAGGCTATGAATGGTCTAATCAATTATATCATTTGTCTTATGGTATGGTAAATTTACCAGAAGGAAAGATGAAAAGCCGAGAAGGTACTGTTGTTGATGCTGATGACTTAATTGATAGCTTACGAGATGGAGCCATGGAAGAAATTGCTTCAAAGGGCAGAGAAGAAGTCGTTGGTGATGTAGCAGGGGTGGCAGAAAAAATTGCTTTAGGTGCTTTACACTATTTCTTGTTACAAACTACTCCATCAAAAGATATGATTTTTAATCCAAAAGAATCCTTGTCTTTTAATGGTAATACAGGTCCTTATTTGCAATATATGGGTGCACGTATTTCATCAATTTTACGAAAAGCAAGTGAAGTAGGTGTTTCCCCTGATAATAGTGAAGAAGCTGTCTCTCTACTTACAGATGAAGCGGAATGGGATTTGATTAAAACTCTTGGTGAGTATCCAAAAGTGGTAGAAAAAGCCGCCGTAAATCAAGATCCTTCACAAATTGCTACTTTCTTGTATGATGTAGCAAAGCAATTTAGCCGATTTTATCACGATTGCCCTATTGTTACTGCTGAAAATAAAACATTGGCAGGTGCTCGATTGGAATTAGCAAACTGTACACAAATTGTGTTGAAAAATGCCATGGAATTAATCTTAGTTCCATTCTTAGAAACCATGTAAGCATATTGACTTAATTGCATAAATTAAGGTATTATAGCTTCTACGTATGAAAAGTAGGTTTCGGTGCATCCCCGTTTTGCTATCGAGACATGCCGGAAAGGTGTTTCCCCCCTTTCCAAATATAAATTATTATAGAGGTGTAAGATGTACGCTCTGGTTGAGTATAAGGGTAAACAGTATAAAGCTGAAAAAGATGCCCAGATTGCTGTAGACAGACTTGATGTTGAAAGCGGTAAATCTATTGATATCGATACTGTTGTTTTAGTTAACGACGGTGATAAAATTAGTGTTGGTGCTCCTTATGTAAAAGGTGCAGTTGTAAAAGCTGTTGTAGAAAATACTTTCAAAGACAAAAAAGTATTAGTTTATAAATACAAGAGCAAGAAAGACTACCACCGCACAATCGGTCATCGACAACAGTATACAAATATTCGTATTACTGACATTATAGTTGGCTAATATATGATACAGGTTCTGCTGACGCGTTCTTTTGACGGACAGCTAGTAGCCTGTAATGCTCAAGGCCATGCAGGGTATGACAAAAAAGGCTTTGATATTGTGTGTTCTGCAGTAACAATCTTACTACGAACAACAGTTCAAGTTCTTCAGTCTGATCAAGATGCAATCCTTGAGGTACAAACACCTTCATCAGGGAATCTCGCATTCCAGGTAAAGGACGCCTGTAAGGCACTTTTGATATATGCAGAAGATTTTTTGGAAACTGGTTTGAAGTCACTTGAAACAGAGTTTCCCAAGCATGTATCCTTGCGAGTAGAAACAGTAGATTGATGTGGAGGCATAGAAAATGGGACGAAAAAAGGGCGGTAGCGGTGCTAAAAACGGCCGCGATTCAAATCCTAAATATCTGGGTGTAAAAGTTTTTGGTGGTGAATTAGTAACAGCTGGCTCAATTTTAGTACGCCAGAGAGGAACAAAGATTCATCCCGGTGACAATGTGCAGAAAGGTAAAGATGATACCTTATTTGCAACTGAAACTGGAACAGTAGTATATCATGAACGCAAGGGAAGAAAGCTTGCTTCAATTACTCCTGTAGAAGCCTAAGTTTTTGCAATTTGAAACACAGTCAAATTTGATTGTTATATGTACCCGGAGCAGGCACCTTTCAGGTTATCCTCTTCGGGTATTTTTTTTATAGTTTTTCAAAGGAAATAGAAGTTGATACAGTTTGCTGATGAAGCAGTGATAGAAGTTCGTTCAGGAAAGGGTGGAAATGGTTGTATTGCCTTCCGACGAGAAAAATACGTACCTATGGGCGGACCTGCA
>CALNCH010000009.1 GCA_937875245.1 uncultured Spirochaetaceae bacterium | reverse complement strand
GAGGAACCACTGCAAATATCATGAGTCGTGAATTACTGCATCCAGTTAAGGTAATTCTAAAAGACTTAGATCCAAAAGTTCCACCAGCTTCTGAAATGGAAGGAGCTGATATGATAACTGAGGGTATTATTACTATGGGGGCTGTTTCTGAGATTTTGGAAAATGGTGCTCATACAGAAATGATGAGGGCAAGTCCAGCAACCCGTATGGTTGATCTATTTTTGAACTCAGATAGAATCCGGTTCATAGTAGGAACTAGAATCAACGAAGCTCATCAAGATCCCAATATGCCTGTTGAACTGGAAATTAGACGTAATGTTGTAAAGAAAATTGCAGCACTCTTACAGGAACGATACCTGAAAGAAGTAACAATTCAATATTTTTAGAGAGAGGATACATATGGACAAAATTAAAGTATCAATTTGTACTGGCACAGCTTGTTATGTGATGGGAGCATCCGAAATTTTACTTTTGGGAGACGAACTCCCAGCAGAATTACAGTCTAAAGTAGAAGTTGAGGGTATTACTTGTTTCGAAAAATGCAAGAATGCTCAGTGTGGTAAAGCACCTTTTGTAAAGGTAAATGACGAAGTTATACCTAATGCAAATTTGCAAATGATATTGGAAAAAATTAAACAGATAGCAGGACTCTAAGATGTTGAATATTAATAATAATGCAGCTCAAATTAAACGAGAAATTTTGGTACGAATTGCAAAGTTACAATTGCAAGGAAAATTAGAAGAAGGTGTTCATTACATACCTCGTGAAATGGCACCAAAGGGCAGCGAACCTCTGGGATGCTGCATTTACCATGACAGAGAAATTTTACGTATGAGAGTAATGGCTCGATTAGGTTGCTCCGTAGAAGAATATGATGACAGTAAAAAATTAGCGGAATATGCAAAAGAAGCTATGGATAGAGATGCTCCTACTTGGCCAATGCTTACTGTTTTAGATGAAGCTTGTAATGCTTGTGTTAAAAGTCATTATATGGTTACTAATGCCTGTCAGGCTTGTTTAGCACGGCCTTGTATGACTAACTGTGGAAAAAAAGCTATATCTATTGAACGGGGAAGAGCACGTATTGAAGAAGAAAAGTGTGTAAACTGTGGAATTTGTATGCAAAACTGTCCATATCACGCAATTATTAAAATACCTGTTCCTTGTGAAGAAGCTTGTCCAGTTGGTGCTATTTCTAAAGATGAAAATGGAAAGGAACGCATTGATTATCACAAGTGTATTTTCTGTGGTAACTGCATGAGAGAGTGTCCTTTCGGGGCAATGATGGATAAAAGCCAGTTAGTTGATGTTATTAAACACATTATGTCTGGGAAAAAAGTAGTTGCTATGTATGCTCCTGCAATTGCCGCACAATTCCGAGCAGCCCCAGGCCAGTTAGAAAGTGCTTTAGTAAAATCAGGTTTTTCAAGAGTATGGGAAGTTGCTATTGGTGCTGATATTACAGCAGATAAAGAAGCTGTCGAATTTGAAGAAAGAATGAAAGAAGGGCATAAAATGATGACAACATCATGTTGTTCTGCTTATGTTCGGGCTGTAAAAAAACATGTTCCAGCATTAGTACCTTGCATTAGTGATACACGAAGTCCTATGCATTACACTGGTGAATTAGCAAAAAAAGCAGACCCAGATTGTATCTCTGTTTTTATAGGTCCTTGTTTGGCCAAACGTCGGGAAGGATTAGACGATGAGTTTATAGATTATGTATTGAAGAAATAGGTGCTTTGTTTATGGCAAGGGAAATTGATATTGCCCAAGAAGTAGCAGCTCCAGGAACTATTATTCCTACTGCATCTGGCCGAAACTTTGCCGCTAGTGGTGGTGTTGCAGAATCAGTACGTATTCGCTTAAAGGATGCCTCAAAATTACGACCTGCTGTTATTAATGGCTTAAACAAAGCTGGTATGAAACAATTAACTCAGTATGGAAAAATACAGGCAGGAGAAATACCTTATACCGATGACTGTCCAAACTTAATTGAAGTTATGGCTTGTGAAGGTGGATGTATTTCTGGTCCATGTGTTATTACCAATCCAAAAATTGCAACAATTCAGCTTAAAAAGTATGTTGAATCCGGTGCTGAAGATTTTAACATAAATTAACATCTGGTATTTGAAAAGGCTAGTCAAATTGCTATTGGCTAGCCTTTTGTGTTATACTCAAGCCATCTTAGGAAAAATAACCTATTTATTTTGGAGAACTATATGAAAGAAACAAAGTGTCCTTGTGAATCTGGAAAAGAATATGCAGAATGTTGTGAACCTATTATTAAGGGAAAAGTTAAAGCCTCTACAGCAGAAGCTTTAATGCGTGCAAGATACACTTCATATGTTAATCACGAAATTAATTTTATTGCAGATAGTTGTGTAAAAGAAGATGAAGAAAACGAAATTGATCTTGAAGAAACTCGAGCATGGAGTGAAGAATCAACTTGGCATGGGTTACAGATTTTAAGAACAGAAAAAGGCAAAGAAAATGATGATGAAGGGATTGTAGAATTTACTGCGACCTATACTCGAAAAGGCTTAAGAGATGTTCATAAGGAACAAGCACACTTCACAAAAAAATCTGGTGAATGGCTGTATGATGCAGGGAATTTGATACCTACCACTATTGTTCGAGAGGGTGAAAAAGTAGGACGAAATGATCCTTGCCCCTGTGGCTCTGGAAAAAAATATAAAAAGTGTTGTGGCAAATAAAATGGCAGAAAATCAGCAAATTGTAACTGGGTTTCATGCTATTGAAGAGCGTATTAGGAAGCTAGAACAGCTTCAAAAAAAGGGAAAGACCGCCTCAAGCACTATTATTATGTATAGCAAAGTAGGTCCACGGGTCAAAAAAATCCTTGAAGCGGCCAAAGCAGTCGAAATAGCTATTAGCCAAACAACAGATGCAGATTTAGACACAATGGTAAAAACCTTACCAGAAACAGCACGAGATCATCGGGGAATTATTCTGATTGAAAGTGGGGCTACAAAATCAGAAAATTATTTTGTTGAATTTGATTCCTTTTTTGCAGAACTGTGTGGAACAAAAGAAAATATAACTATAGTAGTTTTGGACAGTATTACCGACCCTCACAATGTGGGAGCTATTATCCGCAGTTGTGATCAGCTAGGAGTTGATTTAGTAATATTACCAGAAAATCGGAGTGCTAAAGATAGCGAAGTCATTAATCGTGCTAGCGCAGGTGCTACTGCATGGGTTCCGGTAACTGTTGTTCCAAACCTTGTTCGTTGTGTCGAAACCATGAAAAAAAAGGGGTTTTGGGTATACGGAGCTGATGCAGGAGGAACACCTGCCCATCAAATGACATTGTCTGCTAAAATTGCTCTCGTTATGGGTAGCGAAGGAAGCGGAATTAGTCGTCTCCTCAGTGAAAAATGTGACAGTATCCTTTCTATTCCAACCCGTGGAAAAGTAGACAGCTTAAACGTTTCTGTTGCAGCAGGAATTCTGTTATACGAAATAAGACGACAAAAAC
>CALNCH010000008.1 GCA_937875245.1 uncultured Spirochaetaceae bacterium | reverse complement strand
AGAAAAAGAAATGGATGAATTTGATTCTGTCATTATACGAAACGAAGAGGGGGGGCATATGGCAGGTCATTTTTTTTATGAAAAAGGTTGTCGTATACCCGGTTTTATAGGAGAAAAATCTCAACGATCCTACGCTGTTTCTGCTACTGAATTACGATTTCAGGGATTTTCTTCTTTTTTTCAAAAAAAAGGTATACAGATACAGCCAGAACATGTGTGGATGGGGGAATTTACTGATGAAAAATTGGATGAAGGTATTGATAAACTACTTAATCAAGAAAATCTTCCCGATTGTATTTTTGCATCAAGTGATTTAATCGCAATTCGTCTTATACAAAAAGCTTCAAAATATAATTTAAAAATTCCAAAAAATATTTCTGTTGTAGGTTTTGATGATTTAGATATTGCTGAATTCACTCAATTAACTACTGTATCTCAAAATCTTGATGAATCAGGAAGACTGGCCGCAGAAATGATTTTAGACAGGATTCATAATCCTAATAGAAGTCAACGAAAAACAATTGTTCCCCTTTGCATAAAAGAACGAGACACAAAAAAATAATATAAAAACAAATGAGTGGACAAGGGAATCTGCTACTTGTTCAGAACAGTAGCAGTCAAGAAATTTCTTTAGTTTTTGGTAATTTTAAGTTTTGCGTTGCGAAACTAAAAATAGTGTCTAATTAGACACGTCCCCACAGAGGGAATATAAAAAGGAGGCTCAAATGAAAAAGAGCGTAAAATTTATCCTAGCTATCATGTTGATAGTTTCAATGGTTATTCCTGCTATTTTTGCAGGTGGATCAAAAGAAACTTCTTCATCTAAAAGCCCCGAAGCAGACAAAACAATCCGAGTATTCGGTGCTTTCCGTGGTGAAGAAGCGGCTCGTTTTGACGAAATTGTCAAGATTTTCAATGCAAAGACTGGCTACAATGTAGTGTATGAAGGCAGTCCTGAATTTGAAACTCAGATTTTAGTTCAAGCAGAAGCAGGAACTCCTCCTGACATTGCTGCTTTACCACAACCTGGTTTGATGAAAAACTTCGCAAGTCGCGGTTTTATTAAACCACTTTCCTCAAATGTTATCAATGCTATTGATACAAATTATGCTAAAGTTTGGAAGGATTTAGGTACTGCTGATGATGGAAAGGTGTATGGAATTTTCCATCGTGTAAATGCAAAAAGTTTTGTTTGGTATCCTAAAAAGGCTTTTGAAGCTAAAGGCTATACAGTTCCTAAAACTTGGAATGAATTAATTGCTCTTCAAGACAAAATAATTGCAGACGGTGGTACACCTTGGGCAATTGGTTTTGAAGCTGGAGCAGGAACAGGATGGGTAGGAACAGATTGGATGGAAGATATTATGCTCCGAACTGCTGGACCTGATGTATATGACCAATGGGTAAATCATGAAATTCCATTTAATGATCCCGCTGTAGAAAAAGCATTAGGTTATGTTGGACAGATAATGATGAAAAAAGGGAATGTATATGGTGGTTCAACAAATATTCTTACAACTAATTTTGGTGATGCTATAACACCATTGTTTAGTAATCCTCCAAAAGCATGGTTACATCGTCAAGGTAATTTCATTACTGGATTTATGCCTGAAGCTATACAACAAAATCTAGAAGAAGAAGTTGGAGTATTTGCACTGCCTTCTATTGATCCAAAATGGGGTGCTCCAGTCCTTGGTGGTGGAGATCAATTTGTTGTGTTTAATAATAAACCTGGTGTTGAAGAATTCTTAACTTTCTTAACAACTTGGGAAGCTTGTGCCCCATGGGCTAAAGTAGGTGGAGCTTTATTCCCACACAAATCTCAAAACTTTGCAGACTATGGAAATGCTATCGAAAGAGATATGGCAAAGATTCTGGCTGAAGCAAGTGTTTTCCGATTTGATGCATCTGATCTTATGCCTGCCCAAGTTGGTGCTGGTACTTTCTGGACTGGAATGGTGGATTTCGTTAGTGGAAGAGATGCAAAAACAGTTCTTAATAACATAGAAAAGAGCTGGCCTGCAAAATAAGACATCATTTATCTAAAGGTTTTCTATTTGGATGTAGTGTGTTAAATAGAAAACCTTCTCTGGCAGGTAGTTTATATACTGCCAGAGAAGATTTTTGTTTTTATTATAAGCGTTTTTTTTAGGGAGTTTTTTATGACCAAATCTCTTTCAACTGCTAGTTCATTAAAAGGGGCAAAAACTGTAGTAATAACTGCATTTACTTGTGTAATTTTTTTTGCGGGTTTTTTTCTTTTACGATCTAATATTCTTGGAGAAATAAGTACAACCTTTTTTGCAGTTATCTGGGGAACATCAAGTGTTATTTTAATGTTCTATTCTCTTAACCTTCTTGCCCAACTTGGATCTTTATCGGTCCTGCAGTCCTTATTATGGGTTGGTATTTATTTATACCTACTTTACGAAGTTTTTATCTCAGTTTTCTTGACGCTCGATCACAAACCTTTGTAGGTTTGGACAATTATATTTATTTATTCACTGATCAGACTATGTTGATAGCTATCAGGAATACCGTTTTATGGCTTTTTTTTGGTACCATTTTCAGTGTATCAGGAGGATTAATAATTGCCATTCTTGCAGAACGTTCTTACATAGAAAAACTTGGAAAAACACTGGTTTTTTTACCAATGGCTATTTCTTTAGTGGGTGCTGGAGTAATTTGGAAATTTATTTACACCTATCGTCCAGCAGGAGATAATCAAATTGGATTACTAAATGCCATAGTGACTTCTTTGGGTGGAGAACCTAGAAACTGGCTTGGTACACAACCAATGAATAATATGTTTTTGATTATTATCTTTGTTTGGTTACAAACAGGGTTTGCCCTTGTGGTATTATCTGCTGCATTAAAAAGTGTTCCAAATGAAATTATTGAAGCTGCTCGAATAGATGGTGCAAATGAATTTAGTATTCTTATGCGTGTTATTATCCCCTTTATAATTCCCTCCATTGTTTCGGTTTCTACAACTATATTGCTTGCCGCATTAAAATCTTTTGATATTGTTTTTTCAATGACTAATGGTTTGTATGGCACAGAAGTATTAGCAAGTCAGCAATATAAACAGATGTTTAAGTTTTTACACTATGGTCGAGGTTCTTCAATTGCAATTTTAATTCTCATCGCTGTGAGTCCTGTCATTTGGTATAA
>CALNCH010000007.1 GCA_937875245.1 uncultured Spirochaetaceae bacterium | reverse complement strand
AGTCCCAGAGACTTAAAATTTTCATTCATTAACTCAAGAGCTTTTTCTTCAATAGTAGAGCGTTCTGAACCCATTACATTTAATATTGCTCTATCTCCTACTAAAGTATTAACTACTGATTGTGAAATATCTCTAATAGTTTGGTTTCTTTCTTTTACGGTAAATAACCAAGCGGCAGGGTCTACAATTCGATACTGAATAATCCATTCAACATCAACGATATTGAGATCCCCAGTAAGCATCGTAGATTCTTTAGTAATTCCATTTGCATACTGATTTTTTTGACCAGCTTTTACTGTGGCAAAACCAAATTGTTCAGTTTGAACAACTTTTACAGGAACATTATAGCTTTTATCAATGCCAAATGGAATTTTGAATTGTAATCCAGCTCCCAGTGTTTTGTGATAGCGTCCTAGTCGAGTAATAACAGCTTGTTCTGTTTCATCAACCACAAAAAAACTTGTTCCAATACTGGAAAGTAAAACAACTCCAATAATGATTACAATAACAATAGCAGGTGAAACTTTCACCTTCCGTTTTGGTGTAGTGGGTTCCATAAAATAAAACACCTCCAATAATTAGATATATTAAAAATAGTAATAATTTTAGAAAAAAACAATATAAAACGTGTATAATAGAGATATGAGTAGAAAAAAAGATATTTCCATAACAGGTAGATTTTTTAGTAAAATTTTAATTATTATTTTTATCTTTGTAATTGCCTTTGCTTTTTTTGGCGGACTGGGGTGGTATACCGGAAAACGATTTGAAGAAAGCAAGTTTGAAGCCCTTAATAGATTGGTAAGTGCAGAGCTTATAGAGTGTGCAGAATTAACAGTCGTAAAATCTAATTATAGTGATATTGTAACCTTAAAAAAGAAAGAAGTGTTAGGGCTGGCAAAAAGTTATACAATTATTCGCTATAATGCAGTAGCAAGAGTGGGGATTGCAAATATTGAAGAAACTACTTTCTCTATTAGTCAGGATAGAAAAGCAATTACAGCTGTATTGCCAGAAGTACAAGTTTTAGGAAATGAAATTGCACGAATGGAATTATTTGATGAGTTTAAAAATGCTTTTGCTCCTATTACCCAGCAAGAAATATTTGATGAAATAAATAAGTCAAAAGATATCGCTTTAGAAAGCTTATTAGCAGAAGGTATTATTGCAGAAGCAGAAAAAAGAGCTGAACAAATAGTTAAGAGCATTTTTTCTGCTATGGGATTTGAAGAAATACAGATTAGTTTTCAGAATTTATAGTTTCTGTATTTTCTTCTATATCTCGTGGTGTTACAATTTTTCCATTATACATTTCTTTAGGATAAACCACAAACCCCAGCTTTTGTTCAAGCTTGGCTAATTGTCGTAATTCCCATTCATCACCAATAACTAAGTTGATACCCTTTTTCCCCGCACGAGCAGTACGTCCTGCACGATGAACAAAGAAATCATCGTTACTAGGAATATCCATTTGTACAATATGGGTAACTTCTTGAATATCAAGACCACGAGCTGCTAAATCGCTGGTGATTAAAATAGGACACTTACCAGAACGAAAGCGATCAATGGCTTGTTTTCGAGCTACTTTGTCGGTTTTTGCATGTAATCCTGCACAATCGATTTGTTTATATTGTAATCGAGATACAACCATTGCAACATCATCTGCTCTTGCACAAAAAACTAAGACTTTCTTCGGTTTTTCTGCCACAATAAACTTTCGCAAAGTATCTATTTTATCTCGTTTTTCAGCATATAAAGCCCAATGGGTAATTCGACTTCGTAATACATCTTCCATTGGTAGGTAAATAAGATTAGGTTTTTTATCAAGTTCTTTACCTAAAATATCAGCAATTTTGTCTTTAATTGTGGCAGAACAGGCTACCATTTGTGCATTTTCAGGTTTTAATCTAAGTAAATCGATGGTATCGTCTCGTAATTCTGGAGATAATAAGCGATCAATTTCATCAAAAACTATGGCCTTAATAGAATCAATTTTCAGTTTTTTCAAATGGATTAATTCCATTATTCTTACCGGTCCACCAATAACAACTTGGGGTTTTTCTTTTAAGGATTCTGTTTGTCTTTTAATAGGAGCACCACCGATACAAAGTGCTACTTTAAAATCAGATACACTTTGTATTTCAGTTTTTATTTGTGATGATAATTCATGGGTTGGAGCAACTATTAATAATTGAACGGCTTTAGAATTTAGGTCAAACTGTTCAAATAAAGGTAATAAATAAGCTAATGTTTTTCCAGTACCTGTTTCTGACTGAAAAATAAGGTGTTCTTTTGTCCGTATGGCTGGTATTACAGTTTCTTGTACTTTAGTTGGCGCTGTAATGCCTTTTTTTTCCAATGCTTCTATAAAGCAAGGTTGAATTTCTAAGTTCTTCATGTTCCGATTAGTATAGCATATGGATGAAATCTATGCTATAATACCCTCATAATGAAAATTGGTATAGATACATTTGGTTGTGATCATGGGCGTTCTGGTACAGGAGCTTATGTAGCAGCTATAGTAAAAAATCTGCCTAAGGATTCACCACATTCCTTTGAACTCTTTGGTGCAGAAATAGATAGATACACTTTCGATTCAGAAGATAGAATTCATACTTTTACAGGTTTACATATTTTAGATGGAATTACTGGAGATCGTTTATGGCACATGTTCAGTCTAAAAAGATTTGTAAAAAAGCAAAAATATGATGCTGTTTTATACACGGCAAGTACTCGAGTTTTACCCATGGGATGTAAGGTTCCCAGCGTAGCTGTGGTGAATGAGATAGTTTCAAACACTTTAAAAGACCAAGGCGGTTTTTTCGGAAAATATCTTTTACGTAAAAGTTTGAAGCAAGCAACTATGATTATTGTTGCCAGTCAATTTATCAGAAAAGATTTAGTAAATTTAGGTATTAAACCTGAAAAAATTGAGGTAATTCACAATGGTTTAGATCATTCCTTGTTTTATCAGCATGAAATACCTGACAATGATACCGTATTAATAAAACCTTTTTCTATAAAAAGACCTTTTCTTATTTATGCTTCTCGTATTTCTTCAGATAAAAAAAAGCATAGAGAATTGATAAAGGCTTTTTCGTTATTTAAAGAAAAAACGGGATTGCCACATAGATTAGTATTAGCAGGAAGTGATGAATCAAACGCAGAGTCTGTTCATCGTGAAGTTAGTTTATCTCCTTATGCCTCTGATATTTTTTTAACAGGGTATTTTCCTCATCAAAACTTACCAGAATTATATTCTTGTGCAGATGCTTGTATTTTCCCTTCTGTAGGGGAAGGGGTAGGGTTGCCTATTATTGAAGCCATGGCAAGTGGTATACCCGTAGCTTGTGCTAAAGCTGGATCTTTACCTGAAATAGCAGGAGATTGTGCATTATATTTTAATCCGGATGATATAGAAGGCTTTGCATCTTCCATAGAATTGATTTTAAAGGATGATAAATTACGAGAAAAACTGATTAAAAGTGGTCTTGAATGGACTAAACGTTTTGGTTGGGATAAAACGGTTCAAAAAACCATAAAAGTAATTGAATCGATTGTTAAATAGTCTTTAAATTAAAAAGAAGGACTGTATATTAAGATAGAATTTTCCTCTTAATATACAGTCCTTCTTTATTTTTATGCTGTTTTTTGCTCAACCAGCAAAGATACGTCTGGTATCTTTGTTTGATAGACAATATCTTTTGTAATTACCAACTTTTTCTGTCCAGGAATAGAAGGTACTTCAAACATAATATCAAGTAACAGTTTTTCAACGATAGAACGTAATCCACGAGCACCTGTTTTATGGCGAATTGCTGTATCAGCGATAGCCTCAATAGCTTCTTGTGTAAATTCCAAGTCTACATCATCAATTGCAAAAGATGCAATAAACTGTTTCGTAATAGCATTCTTTGGTTCTGTAAGTATTTGAACTAAATCATTTCGTGTTAATTCTTTAAGTGATACAGATAAGGGCATACGTCCTATTAATTCGGGAATTAAACCAAACTTTACTAAGTCATCTGGAATTACTTGGTTTAAAAGAGATTCTTTTTGTTCTTCAGTTAAATCTTTTAAACTTGCACCAAAACCCATTGAATGTTGATTAATTCGAGTTTCAACTATCTTATCGAATCCAACAAAAGCTCCACCGCAGATAAATAAAATATTTGTGGTATCAATTTCCAAGACTTCTTGGTTAGGATGTTTACGTCCTCCCTGAGGAGGTACGCTAGCTTTTGTTCCTTCAATGATTTTCAACAAAGCTTGTTGAACACCTTCTCCAGAAACATCTCGTGTAATAGATACGTTTTCAGATTTACGAGAAATTTTATCAATTTCATCGATAAATATAATTCCTCTTTCTGCCGCTGCGATGTTACCATCCGCTGCATTAATTAGTTTGAGAAGAACATTTTCAACGTCTTCACCAACGTATCCTGCTTCAGTTAATGTTGTTGCATCTGCGATGGCAAAGGGAACTTTTAATTTTTGAGCTAAAGTCTTTGCTAGTAACGTTTTACCAGAACCTGTAGGCCCAATTAAAAGAATGTTTGATTTTTCAATCTGGACATCGTCATTGCCCTTTGAAAGTTGAGACATACGCTTGTAATGGTTGTATACTGCTACTGCCAAAGCTTTCTTTGCATAATCTTGTCCAATAACATATTGGTCTAGATATTCTTTAAACTCTTT
>CALNCH010000006.1 GCA_937875245.1 uncultured Spirochaetaceae bacterium | reverse complement strand
GCGTTTTGAGTGCTATTATTTTTTCTTTAAAATTGTAGGTGTTTAATGTACGCATTCCGCAACAGAAGCAGAATTGTAATTACCTGTGCTAAAGGTATAGCAGGTGGAATTCCGATGGGTGCCTGTTTATATAGGGGAATTACAAAAGATGTTTTTGTAGCAGGAGATCATCAATCAACTTTTGGAGGAAATCCCTTAGCTTGTGCAGCAGCCACTGTTGTTTTAGAAGAACTTACTTCTAAAGGATTTTTTGATTATGTAGTAAAAATGGGAGACTATATCCGTTCAACCATTACTGATTGGAACCTTTGCGGAATAAATGAAGTACGGGGTAAAGGCCTGATGATTGGAATTGATATAGAACAATTTTCTTCTGAAGTACAAAAAAAATGCTTGGATATGGGTTTATGCGTTTCTACTGCGGGGCTTCATACCATGCGATTTTTACCACCTTTAGTAATTACAAAAGAAGAAATTGATACAGGCTTGGCTATTTTTAAAAAAGCCCTCACTGAATAAAAAAGTCTTTACTGGTGTATTTAGTAATGGTACAATAACAAAAATACACCAGTGAGGATCTTCATGGACTTTTCTTTTTCTAGCTTTATTTCAAAATGTAAAAATTTTCTTTTTCACAATATTTGTACTATTAGTTTGTTTTTATTAATACTAATTCTGGTTTTAATCGAACCAAGCCTTTTGTCTTTTCGTAATTTTAGAAATATTTTCTCATTATTTAGCCCCAGATTACTTATGGCAATGGGACTTTCCCTTTTTTTAATCTTAGGTTGCATGGATTTTTCTGGCGAAAAAGTTGCTGCTTTTGCAGCTCTTATGGCTCTGTTTCTTAGTCGTACAACTCCACTTCCTCTGTTTTTAATTATTATCCTAGTTTTACTGGTTTTTGCGGTTTTTGGTTTAATAAATGCTTTATTTGTAACAAAATTATCCATACCTTCTTGGGCTGCAACTCTTGGAACTATGTGTTTAGCAAATGCCGCATTCTTTTTATGTTATCATCAATTTAGCCCTAATGAGGATGTATTAATAGAATTTTCCACCACTTATAGGCAAATAGGTACTTTTAGTATTGGGACAGATCCCACTTTTTCTTTGCCACTATCTCTCATTATTTCACTTTCAGTCTTTCTTTTAGTATGGCTATTTCTATCAAAAACATCAGTTGGTAAAAAAATCTATACTTTTAATAAACAAGAAATAGTAGATTCCTCGGGGTCTTTGGGTCTCAGCCTAACCGTAGTGGCCTTTATTCTTGCCGCTATTCTTTTCTCTTTCGGTGGAATAATGGAATCTTCTCGATCTGGGGAGCTGTCTCCTTCTTCTTTTTCAGGTTTCCAAATGGACGCCTTTTTAATTTGTTTGTTATCAGGTTTTTCTCTTTTTGGTGGTAAAGGAACTCTGTGGGCTTTATTACCAGTTACCTTTCTTTATACGGCAGTGAATTACTTTTTGGAATTGGAATTTGGTAATCCATATTGGAATATGTTGGTGAAGGGTTGTGTGTTAGTTGTTGCCCTTTCTTTGGATATGTATTTTAGAAAAAGACGAATTTCTACTAATATTTCAAAAGCCATAGGTGGTTAATATGTTTAAACTTCCAGAAAACTTACTATTAGGTGTTGCAACTGCGGCAACTCAAATCGAAGGTGGTGATACAAATAATAGTTGGTATGAATGGGCAACTATTCCTGGACACATAAAAGACGGCACCAGTCCACTTCGAGGTAATGATCATTATAATAGGGTAGAACAGGATATTGCCTTAATGGCTAGTATGAACATACAAATTTATCGGTTTGGGATTGAATGGAGCCGTATCGAACCAGAAGAAGGTGTCTTTGATGAGAAAGCTATTGCACATTATCGCCATGAGTTGGAAATCCTTAAACGCTATAAAATAAAGCCCTTGGTAACATTGCATCACTTTTCTAACCCAGTATGGTTTGAAAAACAAGGTGCCTTTGAAAATCCTTTGTCTCCTATGAAGTTTTTAACTTTTGTCAGTTATACCGTAAATGCATTAGCAGATTTAGTAGATGAATGGATAACGATAAATGAACCAAATATATATACAGTAAATGGCTATTTTTTTGGAACTTGGCCACCTGGACGAAAAAATGATTTCAGGGCCTTAAAAAAGGTATATGCTAATCTTGCAGCTAGTCATATCGCATCTTATTTAGAAATACATCGTATCAGACAAGAAAGGGGTTTTCTTCCACTTTCTACCAAAGTGGGCTTTGCAAATCATCTTCATGTATTTTCACCTTTGTATAAATGGAATCCTCTTCATAGATTTTCTGTAAAATGTATGGACACTGCCTTTCAAGATGCTATAACTCGAGCTGCTATGACTGGAATTTCTCGCTTTCCGGTAAAGGCATTGCCAAAAAAAGTTGGAAATATTTCTATAGTTCCAGGCAGATACTATGATTTTATTGGTATTAATTATTATTCTCGGGGGGCGGTGTCTTTTTTGAAAGACGGATTGTATCCTGGAGTTCCTCTTAATGATTTAAATTGGGAAATCTATGCTTCAGGTATTACAGAAATGGCAAAACGTATGTATGACGAATACCTTGCACCTATTTATATTACCGAAAATGGTACTTGTGATAATACTGATAGTTTTAGAAGTCGGTATATTTATGACCATTTAAAACAGATTGTTGATAGTGGTTTACCCATAGAACGATATTATCATTGGACTTTCATGGATAACTTTGAATGGGCAGAGGGGGAAAGTGCTTGTTTCGGATTAGTAAAAGTTGCCTATGAAACTCAAGAAAGGACTGTTCGAGCAAGCGGAGAGTTTTATAGCAAAATTATCGAAAAAAAAGGTGTGGACCAAGCATTGTTTAATGAATACGTTGCCCACACCAGTTATAATTTTGAAAAGCGATAACTTATGCTTTTAACAAATGAACAGCAAATCCACCGATTTCTTTATCCAAGTATACCACTTTAAGAGGTGATTTTTCAGGAGCACCTGTATAAGATGCTGTTTCCATTACTGGATTAAAACCGAACTGTGCTAAATAAGCTAAAGCACGTTCAATATTCCAAGTTTTAATAGCAATATGACCATTTGTACCTCTAAAAGGTTTCTTCATTACTTCAAATTCTGTGTTGCAGAAAATAGAACTATTTCCTTCTTTTGGAATAAAACCGAAGGCTGCTAAAAGATTTGCAGTAGCTTTTGCATCTTCTTCACATCCTTGGTTAATACCCATGTGTGCAAAGGTAAAGCCGTGAATTGCAGTCATTGCTTCTTTACAAAGAGCAGTAATACCATCCCAATCTTCAGCATCTATTAAGTCTGCTTTTACCATCCATGAACCGCCACAAGCAAGAACATTTTTTCGTTTTGCATAATCAGCTACGTTTTTTGCATTAATACCACCAGTAGGCATAAACGTAACTTGTGGAAAAGGTCCTGCCAATGCATCTATCATCGCAACCCCACCTGATTGTTCAGCCGGGAAAAATTTCAATGTGGTGAGGCCTTTTTCTAATCCTGCTTCAATCTGTGATGGGTTGGAAATACCAGGAATAACGGTAACATTATGTGATAAGCAGTAATCTACTACATTAGGATTAAATCCTGGAGATACAATAAACTTAGAACCGGCAGCGATAGCTTTTTTTGCTAATTCAACGTTGATAACAGTGCCAGCTCCAACTAACATATCGGGACATTCTTTTGCAATTGCTGCAATAGCCTCTGGAGCCGCAGCGGTACGGAAGGTTACTTCTGCTGCGTTG
>CALNCH010000005.1 GCA_937875245.1 uncultured Spirochaetaceae bacterium | reverse complement strand
CTCATATTATCCAATTCTTTTTGGGGCCACTTCGTTGTTTTTTTCATAAAACCATAAATTGCAACAAGTTTCTTTGGTTTTGGATACCAGATACATGCAATTCTTAATTGTTTACATTTAATTTCCCAAACCTTATCTTCAAGATATTTGAATTTTTCCTCATGACAATACTGCATAGGATTAGAATTAATTGCTTCTAGAACTGAAAAAAGCTTTTTCTGCATTTTTTTATCATCTAAAGCTTTATCCAAAAAATCAAAAATAGGAGTTTTATATTCAGAAATGTTTTTATCTGGGTCTCCAGGACTCCCATAGACGACAAAAGAAAAGGTCTTTTGTTGATCGCTAGAGGGCCATGCTTCGTACTCAAAGTTAACATAAGACTTAACTTTTGTCAAATTTTCTATCATTTTTTATTAAATTCTCCATGAGCCGGTGAAGCCTTTTCACCTTCTGCATCATTAGTAATTAATTTGTCTGCATTAATTATATCATACTTTCTTCCCCTTCTCTTCCTACTTATTTTTGTTAAACTCCGAGTATATTGCATACTCTGGTACATCTGCCACAGAGCCGTAAGTACAGTGAAAACCTTTAGGGCTCACATGAACTCTACAATAGGTTCCTTTATCTCTAAAATCTTCTAAATTGATATATGGTACACCTTCAGCTATGTGACTGTATTGCTTATGACTATGTCCGGTAAAAACTGCTTCAACTTTGCCTTTGCACAGTTTTATAAATCTACTTCTATCTTTAAAATCATAAAACTGTTGAAATATCATATGTCGTGGAATAAAAAAATTACAATGACTAAAAATAAACAGGTGACTTCCAGTTTTTACTGTTTTTAGCTGCTCTTCTAACCAATCTAGCTGTGTAGAACCAAAAAGTCCATTGGCTGAATCTAATACAAAAAAAGTGGTAGTCCCTGAATCAATTCGATAAATACTTTTTCCCATAACTTTTTGCCATAAAGACCATCTATGGAAATAAATATCATGGTTTCCTACTACAGGATACACCGGAAGGGGTATGTATTGTATTAAATCGGTAAGTAAATCTAGTTGCTCAGGAGACCCACTACGAGTAGCGTCTCCGTTAATAATTAAAAAAGCATCGGATTGTATACAAATATTGGGGAGTCTTTCAAAAAGGCGAGTATCTTCTTGGGTAATATGGGGGTCTGTTAATATTAAAAAACTATAGGTATCTGGTAATGGATTTTGTACTAAGTCTGATGGAAGGTTTTTTTGCAATAAACTTAATACATTCATGGGTTGTCTTGAAAAATCACCGTCTTCCAATTCTACAAAATGAGATAACCAAAAAAATCTACCATCAAATATTGTTTGCTTTTCACTTAATCTGCTAAAGCCAAATTTAAAACGTATTCCAGTAATTTGTTTTAAAAGAGGGATTTTATTTGTTAATATGAAAGGTATTCTTGCATATTTTCTTCGTTTACTTCGCATATAAAAAGAGTATACCTCTTTTATATCATGAGCAACCCATATAAGTGTTTTTGTTTTTGGAAAAAGGTTTTTTTGCAGTTAACTAAAGGGGAACTATTGGCTCCTTTCTACAACAGCCTAGGTGGAACCCTTTCGCTCATCCCTTATTTTTTATACTCTTTATTTTGTTCTGAATCTGCTGCTACCTGTGTTCCCAAGGCTAAATCTGCTAGGCTTCCAATGTAGTCATCTGATGCAGGTTTTATCCTTTGTGTGTGAGGCCCATAAGCAGTATTTGCTTTTTGGGATATTTTTTTTACTCGTTCCTTTTGTAAAATTTTTGCCGCCGCCAATATATCTTCTCCATGGTTTTCTGGGATAATAAGTTTTTCTGCTATGGTTGAACCCTTACTCGAAGCAAGGTTTTCAAGGGTGGAAAATTCTGATAAAAGCAAGGCTGCTCTTTTTTTCCCTACATGGGGTAGTTCTTCAAAAATAGACACAATATTTTCTTTGGTACGCAGGGCTTGGTTTTTACTGGTGGCGAAGCGATGGGTTTCATCCCGGACTCGTTGTAATAGTCTTAAGGCTTCACTACGACGTGGTAACACTAGAGGGGTGCTGTTTCCCGGAATATATAATTCTTCGTTTTGTTCCGCTAAGCCAACAATAGGAATGTGTAAGTCTAATGCATCAAGGACTCCTTGAACGGCATTTACTTGGCCT
>CALNCH010000004.1 GCA_937875245.1 uncultured Spirochaetaceae bacterium | reverse complement strand
TGCTATAAGGATGAGTTTAAAAAAATTAGGGGTTTCTCTTAAAATACCTAAAAATGCTTTTTCTAAAAAGCCTGAAGAAGAAAAAGAAAACAATACTGAAGCAAAAGCCAAAAAAAAATATCGAAGAAGACGAAAGTCAAATGCAAAAAAAACAGCTCAATATAAAGTAAATCAAGTTGCAGTGAACGAATAAACGGTGCTGTCCGTTTTGTTCATTTAAAGAACTTGTTGGACAGCCCCTTCATAATTTAAAAAACTTTTATTGGGAAATTTTATCTACAATAATGCTTACTTCTTCAATTAAAATACCCGTGTATCTTTCTATATTTTCAATAATATATTTTTGCATATTGTGTATTTTTCCTGCCAATTGAGTTCCAAAAGGAACATCTATAGTAATAATCAACCTATAACCATGAGCATCTGTTTTAATAGTTAATTTTTTTATTCGTATTGCAGAATCAAATTCTGTAACACAATGCATAACCATCTGTGTTAAGGCCGCTTCTGAAATGCTAATGCGTCCTTTTTTAGAAAACTCAGGACGAACCACAGATTTTTCATATACTTTAGTATTATTACCGGTTATTGGTTTTTTCTTTTGACTTAATTTTATTCGTATTGAATCATAAAATATTTTTGGATAATTCCGTTTTATTTCAAGAGAAGGAACAGGGATAACATGTTTTCCCTCAATCCGTCTTGAACGAATTGCCATATCAATTTCTTCTTGGGTAGCAATATCTTCAATTTTTATAATCTTAGAGGGAGCGGGCAACTGAAGTCTCATGGCAATTTTGTTTACCATTTTTTCAGAGGTTCCCAAAATAAGTATTTTTTTTAAATTCAGTTTTTGTAGTGACCGAGCTATTTCATCACGATGTTGTTTATCATCAAAAACGGCAACTCTCACTGCTGCAAGAAAAGTTTGCTCTCTTTTTGCAGAATGTCCAGCTACAATTTTATCGTCCTGTATTAATAAACCATCATCAATTATGGCATCAATTCCATATTTTTGTGCTAAAAGTTTTGCTCGAAAGCTTTTTCCGGTACCACTTTCTCCAACCAGTGCAAAAACAGTGATACCCTTCAAAAACCACATAAAATCATTAAAAAGTTTCATAATCAGTATCTAGTATACGAGTGATAATCCCAATCGGGCAAGTAATTTCTTAAAAAATTTGCATAAGGTACAGGTAGGGGGGCGATTATGGATTCTGGTATATTTAAGGAATTATTCTTTGGAAATGAAAGTTTCAAACTGTGAAGAAAAAAATCTTGTTGTTCAGATATTTTTATACCCCCATAAGCAGTATCCCCTAATAGTGAAAATCCTCTAAAACTACTTTGAACTCGAATTTGATGGGTTCTACCAGTTACAATGTCAAAATGTAACAATGATATAGGTTTCCCCAAGTATGTACCATGAGCAAGAGGTGTAACATGACTAATTCCTTCTTTTCCTTCTGCCCCTATCGAAACGGTTTTAAACCTAGTTTGTGTTTTAGTATCATCGATACTATCTGTCCAAATTTCTTTTTCTCCTATTTTACCCACTTTTCCAGAGACTACTGCTATGTATTCTTTTTTTACTGTTTTTTCTGCAATAACTTTTGAAAGCCATTGTGCTCCCATCAGATTCTGAGAAAAACAAAGAACACCTGTGGTTTTTTTGTCTAGTCTATGAACCGGTCCGGGTACAAAAGATAGTGAATTATCATTTGTATACATTTTTTGAATTTGAGAATCCAGGGCATACTCATTTTTTTGAGCAGATTGAACAGAGATATTATAGGGTTTATTTATTATCCAACAATATTCATTTTTAAATAATGTATCAAAGTGTATTTCTGGTATGTTTTCAACAATATTTTTATTTTCTTGATTTTTTTGTAATAGTATGGAGGCGATGGCAATAACATGCCCCCTTTGTATTCGGTATTCTGGGGCTACTTTTATATTCTTATTTATTAAGGAATAAGACAAATTAGGAATTATTTTTTCTATTATTCTGTCTAGGCGACGATTTATGTCCTGCTGACCACATGTAAAAAGTGTAAAATCCATAATTGTAATACTATATGCCTACTAGACAAAAAACAATACCTCAGTAAAATAGAGACATGCTTGTTCCTATTCGTATTCAACTACAAAGTTTGTTATTGAATCCTGTATTTCTGTCATGCCTTTTTAGTTGGTTTGGGGCTCAATTAGTCAAAACCGTCATTATGCTTTTAAAAGGTCGGATTCGAAGTATCAAAGAGTTATTTGCCTTATTAATTTGGAGAACAGGTGGCATGCCATCAAGTCACTCTGCAATTGTCAGTGCAATGACAACTTCAATCGGAATAAGAGCTGGTTTAGATTCTGATTTATTTGTTTTATCTATGTGTTTTTCTCTTGTAGTAATTAGAGATGCACTGGGCGTAAGAAGGGCAAATGGATTACAAGCTAAAGCACTCAATGAAATGGGCAAAGAGTTGTCCAAAAAAGAAATAATTATGTATAAGCCTGTTAAAGAAGTTCATGGGCATCAACCTATAGAAGTATTTGTTGGTGTTTTATTTGGAATTTCAATGGCAGTAGGCTTCTGTTTTCTCTAAAAAAAATGAAAAAAAAAATACTATTCTTTTCTTCTATCATATTATTAGTATGCTCTTGTTATGCAATTTTCTCTTTGCGAGTTGTTCCCTTTTCTAAAGCCTGGAAAGGGTATCAAGTAGTATATTTTGAAAAAGAGTATGATATTGATAAAGTCCTTACCTTGTTTTCTGATAATAAAATTGAAAATGTTATATCTTTAGCCCATAAGCCATTTCCTTCTTTACCAAAAATGACACCTGTTTTACCTCCTTTAGTTTTTGGAAATAATTTTGCTTATTCAGATTTTCAAAATGCATTTTTCTATGATAAATCTGGATCTTTTTTGCTTTTTTATATACCAGATATGTATACTTTAGAAATTCAAAAAGTTATTGACACCCTTTCGCCTGAGGTTAACTGTGGCCTGGTAACTGGTTCTTCTTATCCTCTTTTGCCACCGATATTATCAGCTGTTTTCTTTATTCTACTGATTCTTAGGTCAAAAAAAAGAGGGTTTGTATTGTTGCTTCAGTTACCCTTTGTCTTTATTAGTTTTTGTTATCCAATTCCTTTGCTATCTGTTTAGTCTTATTTATATTGTCCAAGATATTTTTTATAGAGATTTGTTTATACAAAAAATCAAAAAAAATCTTTTTGCTTACATAGTTCTTCTGTATTTTCTTATTGTATTTTTTATAGAAATTAAACAGGTAGGACTTTTGTTAGCTATTGCATTAATACAATCTTGTTGTTTTTATTATATGTATCGATACATAAGGAAAAAACAATTTGCTAAGTCTTGTTTTACCCCTGTTCTTATAAAAAATGCAATGCAAATAAAAACTGAAAAGTTTTTTAATTACAAATTTGTTCTTTTTCCTACGATTCTAGTTTTATTACTGGTCTTGAATCAAATATCACCTAAAATACTATCTGTATCAGATTCAAAAGAAATACTTTCTATACCTTCTCCTAAGAATTATTCTGAAAGGGTACATTTTACCAGCGAAGATTATGTATCTATTATAGATGTAGAAGATAAAACCCTTCCTGATTTATCAGATTTAATTAATGCAAATTGGTTTATAGAGTATTTCCCATACAGAAAGCTATCAGAATTTTCTGTTCCAACAGCGGTTTTTGGTGACTCTGTCTTCATATCTGATTATGAAAAGAAAGGAAAAGAGGTAATTCTTAAAAATACTCAGGTGTCGGAGTTTAATTTTTCTTATATTTCCGATACAATAGCGACCATATACAATATAGATTGTAATGGACCAGAAAAATTATTAGTTAGTCAAAATCAATTCACTCTTGTAGATTATTCAACTAAGAATGGAACAAAAATGTATACAAAAAGTATGATTTTTTTAGTTGTTTTTGGCTTTATTACATATTTATTAGTTTTGTTGTTATTACTAATTAAAGGCAAGGGTAAATGATTACAAAAAAAATAGAATTACAGATAGAGGAAAATGTTTTTGAAAAGGTTTCAGTTGCCTGTGTTCCTCCAAGGGTAAATATCGTATTACGACAAGATGGAATATTAGCGGGTAAAACACAAATGGAAGTTGACCAAAATGTTAGTGAAGGACAAATTATTGGTTACACTGAAGAAACTTTACTTCCTATACATGCTTCTATACCAGGAAAAATTACAGGAATAGATACCATTTCTTTACCCAATGGAAAACGAGGAGAATCAATTTGTGTTGACTTAGAAGGTTCTTTTTCTTACTTAGGTAAAAAACTATACCAAAGTGATATAACAAATAAAGAAAAAAATGAAATTATTAATAATTGCAAAAGTTTTGGAATTATTAATACAGTGTTTAGTAAAGCAGAATCACTTTATTCCCAAATAATGGCTGTAAAAGACAGTAATAAACTTGTTTCACTCCGATTATGTGGAGAAGATCCTAGTTGTTTTACGGATGAGCTCATTGCTAAATTTTATACCACTGAAGTTTTGAGAGGTGGAGCTTTAGCAGCTTCTATTACTAATGCTTCTGGAATTGCTGTTTTTTATAATCCTAAGAATTTTGTTTTACCTGCAGAATCAGAATTATCAAACATTTTTAATTCAGTACCTTATGTTTTTATTCCCGTTCCTTGTTTAAGATATCCTGTTGCAAATAAAAGAGAAGTTATTTCAATATTAAATAAGCAAAAAGGAACTCTTCCTGAAGTGTTTACAAATGAAATTGGCTTATTTTTAGATAGTTTAACCGCATGGCATTTATTCGAATGCATCAGCTTATCTAAACCAGTATTAGAAACCTTTGTTCAGGTTTCTGGTACTTATATTCATAATCCAAAGTTTTTTAAGGTTAAAATTGGTACTCCTATTTCACAGTTGTTATTTGAATGTGGGGGTTTATCCAAAGCTCCTAATAAAATAATTATTAATGGATTAGTGAAGGGAACTGCTATTAGCGATATTGATACTCCTATTACAAAATATGTGAAATCAATTCATGTGTATCCTAAAAAGAAACTTCCTGATCAAAGGGTTGAAGATTGTATTCACTGTGGTCGTTGTCGTTCCGTATGTCCTTCAGAATTAGCACCTGATTTGCTGTTCGCTCATTACCAGGATAATACAAAAATAGATTCAGTAATTTTGAAAACTGCTTTAAAGTGTGAAGGGTGTGGTCTCTGTAATCTTACCTGTCCATCACGAATACCATTATCAGAAATTGTTAAATTATTACAGGATGAAAAAAATGACATTTGAACATAAAAAAATAAAATTGGCACCCTTTTGTACAGCTGTTCCCTCTGTAAATGATACTATTAGTGTTTCTCTTTTTTTATTATTACCACAGTTGTTATGTTTATTTTTAAGTCATTCCTACAGAGCCATCGCAATCATTTGTGTTTCAATTGTTGCTGTTTTTCTCAGTAATTTGATTTACTCCCTATTACAACATAAAATAAAGCTTTTTACGTGGTCCACTTTTCTACAAGGATTTCTAATCGGTTTTTTGCTACCAGATACCTTTCCCATCTTATTAGTACTTTTCGTTATTTTTTTTACAAATATTATACTTTTATATGCTTTTGGAACCTTTGGTCAATCTTGGATTAATCCCATTTCTATAACTCTTGTTGTAGCTTATGCCATGGGCTATCAGTATTATTCTTTATTCTTACTTAATGCAGAAAGTTTTTCATCTTCAAATACAGGGTTACAACTTTTTTCCCAAGGTTTATTAGAAATAAATTCTGTAGATAGTTCAGTTACAAATTGGTTAAATAATGTGATATTTACTCATTTAGGAATTTCAGTTCCTGAAGGATATATCACCTTATTTCTAGATAATAAAGCTACTATTCCTGCATTTCGATTTAATGGACTAACCTTACTTTCTTCAATGTTGTTGATTTCTGTAAAATCCTTATCAGGTTTGATTCCTTTTATTTCACTTCTCGTATATGCAATTTTAGTGAGGGTGTTAGGCTTGTATCCCTTTGCAGAAATTCTTTTTCAAGGTGATATTCTTCTAGCTTTATTAACAAGTGGTACTTTATTTGTTACTTTTTTTATTCTTCCATGGTTTGG
>CALNCH010000003.1 GCA_937875245.1 uncultured Spirochaetaceae bacterium | reverse complement strand
CTTCGGCATTCAAATTATCAGTTTGAACGATATCAACAAGATCTCCGGGCAAGGATCTGGAATCGAATTCAATATCAGCCTGCTGATAAAAACTTCCTCTTCTTTTATCTATCTCCCGATTGAGTTTATTTTGATAATCCCGAATTTCTTGAAAAATAATATCTGCGAGACTTAAACTGGCATTCATAGAAGCCAACTTTCTTCTTAAAGGCAAATCAAAAGGGGTGAAATCTGATTTATAAACTAATTCATGTTCAACTTCAGCCCAAGCATCTTGAAGAATGGTTCTGATTTGAATTTCGCAGACCAATCCTTCAGGTAATTTTATTCCCTTATCAGAATCGGAAAAACCTTGCATTTTTTCTGGTATATCTATAAGAATGTGAACAGATTCGTATCCAAACTCACTAAAGGTTCTATCATCACCCTTTCTTTCAATTTCCAAAACTTTAAAGTTTTCAACAATTTGTTGTTCAACTGTTGTTAAATCTTCTAGAAAAGCACAAATAACCCGTATACCAAGTAAATCTGTTAACACTGGTAACTCATCGGTTTCTAATGATTGAGGTTTTATTCGTAATACTTTACGAAAATAACTATTAAATTCTTTTACACGAGACTTGAAAGTTGGCATAGAAGCAAGAACTAATGTCTTCTTTAGTTTTGATTCTATCCCATATAATATAGCAGAAAGAACTGGTTTATATGCATCATAAGAAGCATGTACATCGTCCTTGCGCCTTAATACATGTTCAGGACCGATACTCATGCCTCCATGATATCATTGATACATATAATTGACAATAAAAAAAAGCAACTCAAATGAGTTGCTTTTTATCACAATAGTTAAAAACTAATACTATTCTGCAGTTTCAGTACTTAAACTTGAAGTAAACTCAGCTTCTGGAGCTAGTTTTTGTGATTCAAGGAAACGTTCTACTTGTTTATTACCAAATCTTGACATTTCATAAACTTGTTTTGCATGTTCACGATCTGCTACAATTGACCACAAGTCATCGTCAGCAATATCACGTTCTGTTTGAAGAACAGCTTTATCGTAAATGACTTTAACATCCTTGAAATATCCTATAAAATCTCCACCTTCATCCGCAGCATCACGAACAATCTGAAGTCCTTTGAACTTCAAGAAAGGTAATCCACGTGGATAGATAGGAGAAATACGAACTTCACGAGTTCTGATTTCAGATACGTAAGCAGGGTTATTCCATTTAAGTTCTTTCCAACCATCGAAACCTAAGTAACCCATAAAATAGCGTCGTTCTACTCCGTCAGTATCTTCAAGGATAACATACAATGCATGAGGATGATTCATACCCATTGTTGTAACTGACAAAGCTTTGATAGTACCAACGTTTTTTACAACACCATATCCATCTTCAAATCTTGTAAGTCCACTAGCTTTCTGTTCATCAGTTCTAGTATCATTATCTTCATCAAAGGTTGCATATGCTGGTATTTCAAATGCTGGAACAATTTTTGCATTTGAATTTACGCTAGCTGTTGGGAATACAACTCGTACACCCATAACATTCATTCCAGCAAAAGGAACTTCTGCGTCTGCTTTAACAGGAGCTGGTCTAACAACTGACTGTGATACGCTAGAAACATTTCTTGCTGAAGTGTTTAACACAACTTCCCAATCATTAAGAGCGAGTGATGTGCGCATAAGTGATTTCTGTTTACCGGTAAAAGAAGCACCGGCTATCTCAGAATAATCCATAATGGTACGGCTATTCGTTGCTGGAACGCCATTTGCTAGATCAGCTTCAACATCTGCATCGAGTTTTGTAAAATCAATGACAACTGCTTCTTCACCGAAAGCAAGGCTTCCCACTAATAAGAATGCCATAACAACTAAAATAAAAGACCTCTTCATTCAAAGCTCCTTTTATGTATTTTGATGTAGCCTTGTATTTATAAGGTATACGGTAGACTCTGTTTTGTCAACGGTTTTTTTGTATTCCATTGGTTTTTCAGTATCAGTTTTATACACCTCATTGCCCATCATAAAAACATTAACTTGTTTAATATTTGAAAAATTTCTTTTTATATTCTTTATTAGTAATTCATACCCTGTCTTTGTTTCAGAAGAAATACCTGTCTGAAGTAAGGCTTCTTCCGATAAATCCAAATATAGCACATCATTGCTAACAAAACAGGATAAAACCTTTGTTCCGTGTGGAAATAATAGTTTATTTCTTTCAGACAAAGGCCCGAGAATTAACTCATTAACATACCAATTCAATTTATTTTCAACACCAGAAGGTATATGTCTTTTTTCTATCTGTAGTTTTTTTGAATCCATTGATTCAAAAATCATGTTTTTTACAAATGGATTTCCCCAAATCAATATAGAAATAAATGACAAAAGGAAAGTACCAATACCTAGTATTATCAGAACCTTAGTAAAAAAACGTATATTTTTCAAATAATTAAACAATCTATTCATTGGCTACTCGTAAAACCTCGAGATCTTTCAAAATGGGTAACAAAAGAAATCAGTCCATTATATATCCCAAGGGATACTTTACGCAAGTAGGATGCATCGTTCAGAAGTAAAGATTCTGATGGATTTGTAATAAAACCCATTTCCACCAATACACTAGGCATTTTAGCATTTTTTACTACAAACCATTCTTCTGCTTTTAATCCTCGAGAGGGGCTGTTTTCTCCAATTTCTGTATTTAAACCATCTAAAATATACTTAGCAATTAATATGCTTTCTGTAGTAAACTCTTCTTCTAACATGGAATTTAAAATTGGAAGCAGTTCTTCATCTGCGGAAGATTCAGATAATACATTTCGTCTTGCTCCTGGACTTAAATACCAGACTTCAAATCCTTTTGCATTTTTATCGAAGGCAGCGTTTACATGAATAGAGACATACAATATTGCTTCATTTTCTGCTAAACTCACATTGTTGGCAATTTCAACACGCTCTGAAAGTGATAAATAGGTATCTGTATCACGAGTAAGCAATATTTTTTTATCTGGATACACTCTAGAAAGCTTATTATGTAAATCCTTAGCAACAGTGAGGGTCATATCTTTTTCTTGTAGCGTAACTTTTTTTCCACCTATAGTAACAGTTTCTACTGCCCCAGGATCTTTTCCTCCATGACCGGCGTCAATGAGAATTGCACCAATACGAAAATGATTTTCAGGTGGAACAGAATTAAAAAGCTGGTTAGCATTTTCTATGAAGTTTTGAGAAACATACCAAGTCCCATTCTCGTTATACAATGAATCGATAAGGGTTAATTTAGAATAATCCAATAAAGCTATTTGAGAATTTGTAGTAAAAATTAACTGATGTCCATTTTTTTCTAGAATTCCTGTATCAGTTATACTATCCCAATACAAAGTAGACTGAGTTTCCTTTTGTAGGGTATCTAAAGTAACATAGCCTTTTGGAATTTCAGCAAAAAGCAGATGTACTATAGTTAATATGGTAATAAGACATAGTAATGCTTTCTTATTCAAAGTATAGAGCCCCCTGAATTCCACCTCTGATTACATAATACCAGAATTTTCCACTCTTTTCAGAGTCTTGTCTCATCTCCGGCTTCATTTCATAAAAAAGTTCCAAAGTTTCACCTAATGTTCTTCCATTCCAATCTGATAGATTTAAAACGGTATCTACCCAAGAAGGTTTCCCTGAAAAAGTATCATTTTTTTGATTTGTTATGGTGGATATTAGGTCCTCATTTACCATGAAGGCTGAGGGAGGAAATTCTGTATTCAAAGGGGCATTTAGAAATACCTTTGTTTCAGTATTGTTTTTTTCTAATTCGATAAATACTTTTTTTATAGCATTCTCAGAGGCAACAATTGCATCTGAAACAGTAGAAGCCTGTGAAATAACATTTCCTGATTTTTGAACGTTATTAACTGGAAAATTTACTTTATCACCGGGAATTGTACGTGGAAATACGTTTTTAATGCTTGGCATTTTTGATAAAAGTTCTAAATTATGTACCCTTTTAGCCACACCAGGAATAGAAATCCATGCTCTTTCTGCACTAGCTTTGTTACATTTACAATCAAATATATTGCTACATATTGTATTCTCTCGATGAGTAATTAACTCAGTCGGATTTTCACCTAGTGCCAACAAAATACCTTGCTTTGTTACATTTAATCCACTGCCATAAGGATAGGTCCAACCAGACATATATCCACCTGAAAGTCTTCCTGCTATTTCACCAATCATAGCACCTTTTTTGGTCATTTTTATATCAGCTTTAGCAGCCCCATGACTTAAACCTAAAGCTTTTACCCCTTTGTTAAAAGTTTTAAGCAATTCAGTGTATTCTTCCTCCGTAATTGAAGTAGGCATAGTATGTCCCATTTCAATAAAATAGGGTGGATAAAAAATATGTCTATCGGCAAAACCAGTAATAGTGTGTTCGCCATTAAAAACTAAAGAGTCAATGGAAAACTCAGGACCATCCATGTACTCTTCTAAAATAGCTCTACCTGTTCTGGAAAAAGAAATTGCATCTAATAAAGCTGGCTCCAATTCTTCCGGGGATCGAACCATTCGACAACCTCTAGCTCCCATGTTATCACAAGGTTTTACTACAACGGGAAAAGAAGCTAATGGAAGTAATTTTTCTAAGGATAAAAATGCTTTTTCTTTGGTTACTTCGGTGAATTCAGGAGAAGGAACGCCTTCCCTTTTAAAACAGGCTCTCATACGAACTTTATCGTTGGCATTTTTTGCAGCTTCCAAACTATGTCCTGGAAGATTAAAAAGTTCTGTCAGGTAAGAAACAGAAGCGGTAAAATCAGTTCCAGCAGTAAAAACAGCATCTAGACCATGAGTAGTTTTCATTTTACCTGCTACTTGTTCCAGTTCTTCAAGATTTTTTAAATCAACTGGATAAAAAACATCAGCGACAGAAGCACAAAGGGCATTAGGATTTCCATCTACCACTGTTACATGACAACCTAATTCGTGAGCTGAATCAATAGCAGGCTTTTGCATTAAGCCTGCACCAAGTATTAATATATGTTTCATTACGTTTTTATTCCTTTACACAATATACTTC
>CALNCH010000002.1 GCA_937875245.1 uncultured Spirochaetaceae bacterium | reverse complement strand
TACTAAAACAACAGTCCTTTTTTCTTCTTTAAGCAACTGAATAAATAATTCCATTAATTGAAATTTTAAGTGTATATCTTGAGATTGAAAAGCTTCATCTAAAAACAATAAAGGAGCCTTATATGCAAAAGCTCTTGCCAACGCTACCCTTTGTTTTTCACCACCGGATAATTCATTTGGATAGGCATTTGTTTTATTCAATAATCCTACCTTATCTAAAAAATACAAGGCTCTTTCTTCTCCTTCTTCTTTATTACTTATTGGTAACATAAGATTTTTTAAAACTGTTATCCAAGGTAGCAATCGTGGCTCTTGAAATAAATAAGATATAGATTGAGAATTTTCAGCTGTATTTGTTATGGTTCCATTATCTGGCTTTAACAATCCTGCAATACATTCTAAAAGACTGGTTTTTCCTGCACCGGAAGTAGCTAATAGGGCTGTTACAGTATCTGACTGAAAGCTAATTGAAAAATCTTGATATAACTGTTTTGAACCTCTTTTAAGAGACAAATTATCAATGATTACCATGAGTTTTCCTTTGCTTTTTTCTTATAAGTAAAACAAATAAGGTTTCTAATACATAACTTAGCACAATAACAGCAATACTTACCGCAAAAACTTCTCCTGTTTCCAAGTGCACTTTTCCAGTTTGTAAGGCAGTTCCTACTGCCCTTTTTGGTAAGCTTAATACTTCCGCCGCAACCACAACTTTCCAACTTAATCCAAAAGCACTAATAGAACCTGCAAAGAAAAAAGGCAAAACAGAAGGAATATATACATATCTTATTTTTTTATATAAAGAAAATTGATACACCTGTGCCATATCCAGTAATTTTCGATCAACAGAATGAATACCGGAAGTAACAGCACTGGTTAATACGGGCATAGTCATAAGAATCGAAACAAAAACAGGTACTTCATCGGTAGTAAACCAAAAAAGAGCCAGTAAGATAAAAGAAACTACGGGAGCACTTTTTATAATTGCCATAGGAAAGGAAAAAAAATCTTCTGCAAAAGAACTGATACCACAGAGAGTCCCTAATAAAATAGAAATAAAAAGTGATTGAACAAAGGCAGAAAGACTACGAATTGTGGTAGCTAATAAATGTTCATAAAAAATTGGAGTGTGAAGTAACTTACCCAATGTTTCAAAAACTTCTAAAACATTGGGTAAAATAAGAGAAGAGTCTACTAAAAATGCTCCCAAAGACCATAAAAGTAAGAGGCAAATAGAGGGAAGTATTATCCTGCTAATTAAGCGGGAAAAAGTAGACATACCACCTCTTTATTTAAAATAAAAGGCATCGCTGGGTAAAGAGCCACCAATTGATTCAGGAGCAAATTCTAAAAATAAGGATAATAGTTTTTCTACTTCCGGACGAGCTTCGGTAGCGGAAACAAAGGTAAAGGCCGCATTAGGAATTGCCTTAGAAGCAATAGCCGCAGTTAATCCTAACGTATGTTTTTCTACTAATTGTCCTGCTTCAGCTGGATTTTCATTTGTCCAAGCAATAGCATTTTTATATGCTGATAAAAATTGTGTAACTGTTTCTGGATATGTAGCGGCAAACTCAGATCGAATTACTACAACGGTCATAGGATAACTATCTTCCCCACTAACAGAACTAAAAGCGTCTTGTACATTGATAACACGCTTAATGGAAGGGTCTTTCATAGTTGCAACTGTGGCAAATGGCTCTGGTACTAGAGCGTACTCAATTTTTTTTCCAATAATAGCAGGAGCAAGTTCTGCAGCAGGAATTGAAAAACTCAAATTGATTTGATTAACAGCTTCTCCAATTTCTACTCCATTCTTTTGTGCTATGTAACGGGCCATGTATTCAGGAGTAGCACCCTGCCCTGCAACATACACGGTTTTTCCTACTAAATCTGTAAAACTCTGAACAGATGCATCTCGGCTGATTACAGATAACATTCCTTCCCCAACAACAGCACCCATTATGATAGAGCCATTGTTACTATAGACTTTTGCAGCAGCATTTGGTGGTAAAATCCC
>CALNCH010000001.1 GCA_937875245.1 uncultured Spirochaetaceae bacterium | reverse complement strand
AATATAAATCTGGGCAAGCTTTAAACATTGCCTCAAAAAGGCTTTGTGAGAAGACTTTTGCACCTAAATTACTACTAACACTAGTAAAGTAATATAAACCTTCCCATACCTCGTTTTTATTGCTCCAATCCACAATATCTGTGTAGTGTGATACTTCTATAAATAAGTTTTCTATAGTATCGTATTCATATTCACTATCTCTTGATTTTATTACTTCATGCATTCTGGTTAAGCTTGCTAAAGCTCCTAAAATTCCTACATCCATGGATTTTTCTTGATTGCCAATTTCAAAGTACAATTGACTTAACAAAAAATAGGCTTTCATAAACTTGTATGATTGGCTTCTGTATAGCATAAAAAACTTATCACAATTCATACTTCCAGTTAAGACTGCTTTTTTGGCTGCTATTATATAGTTGGAATTTCCTGTCCCATCGTTAAACATTGTATCATCAGCAATAATTGCTAATAAGGCTTTTTCATAATCATCCAAATTATTAGATAATCGAGATAAATCTGCCATAGAATACAAAATATCATATTTTACATCTGGTATATCTAAGATATCACTGTTTGCCCAAGCAGACTTATAATAGTCTAATGCAAGATTATACTCACCTTCAATTACGTAAACTTGACCTATTAGATACTCCGCTTCTGGGTAATTTTCCATTTTCTTCAAATGATTAATAAGATTTTCCATAGAATTATTAAAATAATCTACAGAATGTAACTCCAACATCTTTTGAACTACTAAGATTGCATCTTGATTCTGTCGTTCAACAAAAGTTTCTAACAAAACACTTAAATTATCACCAATTTTTTGAACCGCAATTGGTTTTAATGCTTTTTCCAAAACACTAACAGACCATTCACTTTCTTGTCGTCTCAATTCTTTTGCACTTATTGCATATTTTAAACAATCACCATAATTGCCTTTATCAAAACTCAAGGAAGCATTTTCAAGAATCTTCCAATAAAAATCTTGATTTACATTTGTCTGAACTGCAAAGACATTAAAAGTAATAAGAGTAAAAAATATACATAAAATAAGTGTTGGTATTTTTTTCATCACAGGGATTCTAATTCCTCTCTAAATGCAATATCGGCATTTTGAGATAAAATCTGAGTGTTCTCTTCTCTGATAGTTCTAACAATTTCACCTTTTTTAAAAATTAAAACACTGTCTCCTGCACCACAAATTCCCAAGTCTGCATGTTTTCCTTCCCCTGGACCATTTACCACGCAACCCATGACTGCAACAGTTATATCTTTTTTCATTGAAAGTAAATCACTTTGCCATCTGTCTACAAATCCATGAACATCAAATCCATTTCTTCCACAACGAGGACAAGAAATAATTCGTACTCCCCCTTGTCGTAAACCACATTCTGTAAGGATTTCTTTTCCAGCAATTACTTCGTTTTCTGGAGAAGATGAAAGACTTACCCGTATGGTAGAACCTATTCCCTCTGTTAATAAATGACTGAAGGCTAAAGTACTTTTAACTAAACCACCTATGAGAGGTCCAGCTTCTGTTACACCAATGTGTAAAGGGATAGCGTATTTTGATGCAAAAGCTTCATTGGCATCTATTGTTTCTTTTACACTGGATGCTTTCATTGAAACCAAAAATTGATCAAAATTTAGTTCATCAAAAACCCCAGCTTCTCTGGCAGCTGTTTCCGCCAAACCTTCTGCTCGAGAAATAAGACCTTTTTCAACTTTTTCTACTATATCTTTAGGAAAACTACCTGTATTTACACCGATACGAATTGCAGCACCTTTTTCTCGGCATGCATTAACAACGGCTTCTACCTTCTTTCGTTCTCCAATATTTCCTGGATTAATACGTATTTTTGCAACATTGCCTTCTAAACAACGTAAGGCAAGTTTGTAATCAAAATGAATATCGGCCACAAGGGGCATAGTAGTTCTTTGAGAAATTTTACAAAGTGCTTCTGCACTTGCCATATCAGGAACTGCAAATCGGATAATATCACAGCCCAAACCTTGTAGTTTCTGTATTTGCTCAATAATAGAAATGAGGGCCTGTTCACTATTTAAAACTGGAACAATGCCCTCTTTCCACATGGTTTGTATGGTAATAGGAGAATCGCCTCCCATTACCAATTTTGTGACATTTCCTATTCCCCCAACAGATACCTGTCTTGGTTTAAGAAATGTATTTTTCATATAAGGAATGGCTAATTAGCAAACGATCATTGAGAAAACCATTGCGAACAAAGCAACAGTTTCACAAAGACCAACTACCATGATGTACTGTGCGAAACCTTTTCCTGTTTCACCTAATGCATCAGAACCAGCTGCACCAGCTTTTCCCTGATAAACTGCAGAAGCTGCCATTGCAAGACC